>CAYMUD010000260.1:0-2394 GCA_964393495.1 uncultured Clostridia bacterium
TCTACTTCTTTTTCGTAAAGTTTATTTATAACAGCACCAACGGTTTTTTCATTTCCAGGTATAGGATTAGCGGAAAATATAACCATGTCTCCTTTTTTAAGCTTAACCTGTCTATGGGAGTTTGCAGCCATTCTAGATAAAGCTGCCATAGCTTCTCCCTGGCTTCCTGTAGATATGACTACTATTTGATTGTCTTTATATTTATCTAAATCTCTAGCATTTATTAGTATGTTTTCCGGAATGTCTATGAATCCTGTTTTTTGAGCTACGTCTATAGTATTATGCATACTTCTTCCAGAAATAGCTACTTTTCTATTGTAGATAGCTGCTGCATCAATTATCTGCTGTATTCTATGTATATTAGAGGCAAAAGTTGCAACGATTATTCTTTTTTTTGCTTTTTTAAATATATCTATAAATTTTACACCAACGGTCTTTTCAGACATAGTGTATCCTGGTCGTTCAACGTTTGTACTATCTGAAAAAGCTACTAAAACACCTTTTTTCCCATATTCTGCTATTGTTTGCAAATCTATAGGCATATCATTTATAGGTGTTTGGTCTATTTTGAAATCTCCAGTGTGAAATACTACTCCTAGTGGTGTTTCTATTGCTAATGCTGATGAATCGGGAATACTATGATTACTTCTTATGAAGTGAACTCTAAAGTTGTTCCCTGCTTTTATTTTGTTTCCGTGATTTATTGTATTTAGCTTTGTTTCTTGAAGATTATGTTCTATGAATTTGTTTGCTAAAAGTCCCATTGGAAGCTTGGTTCCATATATTGGAACATTAGGTATCTTTTTAAGTAAATATGGTATGGATCCTATATGATCCTCGTGTCCATGTGTTACAAACAAGCCTTTTATTTTATGTTTGTTTTTGATTAAGTAGCTTATGTCTGGAATTACTATATCTATACCCAACATTTCGTCTTCTGGGAATCCCAATCCACAATCTATAATTATTATCTCATCATCATATTCCAATAATGTTATATTCTTTCCTATTTCTCCTAATCCTCCTAAGGGGATTATTTTTAATTTTCTATCTTTATTAACTGCCATTCGTTTCCTCCTCTTTACAGTCCTTACACAAGCCATAAAATTTTAAACTATGGTTGTGTATCTCAAAATCGTACTCTTTTTCTATTAATTCTTCTAATTCATTTAGATGGTCTATTTTTACTTCAATTATTTTTCCGCATTTATTGCACAGTAAGTGATGGTGTCTGTGTTCATCGTCATCAGATAAAACTATCTCGTACCTGGCACATCCATCATTAAATAACACTTTGCTTAGTATTTTTACTTCTTCAAAGAGTTTAGTCGTTCTATAAACTGTAGCTATTCCAATATCGGAATCTACTTCTCTTACTAATTCAAAAATTTCTTCAGGACTTAGATGTTCTCCTATGTTTTTCATAAGCACATCATAGATAACTTTTCTTTGATTGGTGATTTTGTATCCACCTTTGTTTAGTTTCTTTTTAAAATCTTCCATATATTTATTCATTATAATTCCCCTATATTAAATCTTCAGCCATGCCTTCATAAATATCTATGACTTCTTGTAGCTCATCTCTGTCTTCAACTATGTTGAATATAGGCATATCTTTTTCGTCTCTTTCTATCTTGTATATCATTCCTTCATCGCTGTTAGGATAGCTTAGTACAGCGTACTCTACATCGTCTATATGGAAGGATGCATTAATGATTAGTTTTTCTAATTCTCCTTCGTCATTTATCAGTTCAACTATATCAGACATATTAACTCCTTTTATCTAAATAAACAGACAGTATATTTACCGCTGCCAATTTATCAATTACTTTTTTTCTTTTTTTTCTTGAAACATTACCCTGTATTAAAGTATTTTCCGCCATTTTAGTCGTCATTCTTTCATCTTGAAATTCAGTTTTTATCTGTATTTCTCTTTTAAGTTTT
Organism: uncultured Clostridia bacterium; assembly: GCA_964393495.1. Classification (GTDB taxonomy): domain Bacteria; phylum Bacillota; class Clostridia; order Tissierellales; family Dethiosulfatibacteraceae; genus UBA8670. Next base: position 1,945 of record CAYMUD010000260.1, read on the forward strand.
TCTGTAAACTTTTTGACTTTTTCTCCTTGAATTCCTATATCACCGTTTAGCCTCTTAGGCATTCCAATAACTAAAACATTAACGTCATATTTTTTTATGACTTTTTTTAGAGCTTCAAAGTCTTTTCTGTAGCTCTGCCTAAATATAGTGTCAAGACCTTGGGCAGTAATATTCAGTGGATCACTTACTGCTAATCCAATAGTCTTTTCTCCAACATCTAGGGCTAAGTATCTTTCTTCCATTTCATCTCCTATACTATTTTTATACAAAATTCTTCACAGGCCGAAACACAATAGCTGCAAAGTGTACATTTTTCAAAATCCACCTCTGCTTTGCCATTGACAATTTCTAGAGCATTTTGCTTACATTTTTCAACACATCTTCCGCACCCTTTACACCAATATGCTATTTTTAATTTCCTTTCTTTTTTATTTATATTATATAATTCAT
>CAYMUD010000261.1:0-2391 GCA_964393495.1 uncultured Clostridia bacterium
GCAGCTTTAGCAGCTATACCCATTATAGCTGACAAAAATCCTATAGGAAGCATTAATAAACCGCCTATAATAAAACCTCTTTTAGCGTTAGTTCCATCTTTAGCGGAAAAAGATATCTGTACTACTGCCTGTAAGGATTGAGTTTGTGTAAACATTACAACAACCCAAGCAACTATAATTCCTAAACCTAAACCATCAATAAGATGAAAATAAGGAATTTCTGAAGGCAAACTTAAACTCATTTCTTGGAAACCACCCAGTGAAGATATTGATGATATACTGGCTAAAATTATTCCCAGGTATATTAAAGATACATTCAAAATATTTGATAAACCAGCAGACCACATACCACCTATAAAAGTAATACCAACAAAAACTACTGCACTAACAATCATTCCGGATTGAATAGTAAATATATCCGGTAGTAATGAGGCAAGTATAGCTCCACCTGCTAAATACTGCAATGATGCAATAACAACCATAACTATAATTTGTGAAAAAACCATTAATGCTCTTGCATTGCTTCCATAATATTTTTCAAATAATTCCGGTACTGTTGAAACATTAAGACTTCTGTATTTCTTTGCAGTTAATAGTCCTACACCAATAGCTCCTATACCCCAAGCTACATTGTACCATCCTGCTGCTAATCCTGAATTGTAAGCATTTTCAGCAACACCTATTGTAGAAGCACCACCAATAGCTAAACCTGTAACCGTAACTGCTACTATTGGAGCTGATAGTTTTCTTCCTGCTAATATAAAGCTTTCTGAATCTCCTTTTTTTGTAAGCTTCTTTGCATAAGCACTTATAGCAAAAAGGGCAATAATATAAATAATAACGATGATTAATTGTAAATTCATGATAACCTCCTTTTAAAATTTATAAAATAAAAAAGACTTCTTAAGAAGTCTTATTTTTTAAAAAATATAAAAATCTTCTTAGAGAAAAAACATATTATTATGCATAAAAATTAACTATACTAAAAAAATAGTTTAAGTTAAAATAATAATAGTTTTTAAATTCTCTAATTTTCTCATTAATTAACTGCATAATTCGCTCCAAACTTGTTAGACTGTTTACATAATAGTAAAAACAATGGGCTATGTCAAGATAAAATTAAGAAAAAACTAATAATTATTATTTTAATAAGGAAATATAACATATTGACATATCATATTTAACTGATATATAAGCTTTCCAAAATTGACAAAATAGTAATATTTGGTATAATTATAGTAGAACTTTGAAATAAATTACATAAAACTGGAAAATTATAATTACCATATTTTTATAATATAAAGTAACTATAATTAAATATATAATAGGAGGTATTAAAATGGCATCAACAAAGGAAATTATTCAACAAACCAACCAATACGGTGCTCAGAACTATAACCCTACAGAGGTTGTTTTTTCTAAAGCTGAAGGAGTATGGGTGGAAGATCCAGAAGGCAAAAAATATGTTGATATGTTAAGTGCTTATTCAGCAGTAAGTCACGGACATAGAAATCCAAAAGTAATTGAAGCTGCTAAAGCTCAGTTGGAGAAGGTTACCTTAACTTCGAGAGCTTATCACAATGAATTGCTGGGAGTATTTTATGAAAAATTAGCAAAACTTACTAATAAAACAATGATATTGCCAATGAATACTGGAGCTGAAGCAGTTGAAACTGCATTGAAAACAGCAAGAAGATGGGCTGTTGATGTTAAAGGGGTTGAAGATGGAAAACAAGAAATTATAGCTTGTAATGGAAACTTTCATGGAAGAACAATCGCTATTATTTCTATGAGTTCTGAACCAGCTTACAAAAGAGGTTTTGGACCATTTAATCCTGGTATGAAAAATATTCCTTACGGAGATATAGATGCTTTAAAAGAAAAAATAAATGAAAATACAGCAGCATTTATAGTTGAACCTATTCAAGGAGAAGGAGGAATTATAATACCACCTGAAGGATTCTTGAAGGAAGCTAAAGAACTGTGTGAAGAAAATAATGTTTTATTTATTGCCGACGAAGTTCAAACGGGATTTGCAAGAACTGGAAAAATGTTTGCGTGTGAATGGGAAGATGTTGAACCAGATATGTATATCTTAGGAAAAGCTTTAGGCGGGGGAGTATTCCCTGTATCAGCAGTAGCTGCTGACAAAGAAATATTGGGAGTTTTCGAACCTGGTTCCCATGGATCCACATTCGGAGGAAATCCATTAGGTTGTGCAGTTGCTATAGCGGCTATGGATGCCCTTGTTGACGATGACTACATAAAGATGGCTCAGGAAAAAGGAAAATACTTTATGGATAAGCTTAAAGAAATCAATAACCCTAACATTGTAGAAGTTAGAGGAAAAGGATTGTTAATAGGTATAGAATTTGATCATAAAGCAGGAGG
>CAYMUD010000262.1:0-2374 GCA_964393495.1 uncultured Clostridia bacterium
CTTTTTTCGAATTTATTGTAAAATAAAGTTATTCTAACTTGAAATATATTGTTGTCATAATCAATATCTATAAGACCATCATTTTTTTCGACTATATCTTTAATACTGCTAATACCTTTACCATGGTTACTATTATCTTTTTTAGTTGTTAGTAACTTTTTGGTATTTTTGTCTTTTAATATCTTTTGATTGTAAGGGTTTGAGATTCTTATAAATAATCTTCCTCTATCATATTTCATAGTGAAATTAATTTGTCTTTTTTCTTCATTTATCTTTTTGTTTGCTTCTATTGCATTATCCATTAGATTTCCAAGTATTGCAGTCATTTCAAAGGAGTTAAGTTTCAGATCCCAGGGTAGTATTATCTTTGTATTACATTTGATGCTGAATTTTTCAGCTTCGTTGATTTTAAAGTTTATTATGCTATCTATCACTACATTTCCCGTATCTACATATATATCATTTTTCTTTAAAGAGGTTTCTGAAATTTTTAACATGTGGTTTATCGCTTTGTCTTTCTCATCGATAGTTACAAGTTGTTTGAGTGTTTCTATATGATTTTTAAAATCATGTCTTAATGTATCCATTTGGTCTATGGAATTTTTCATTGTATGAAATTGTTTTTCGTAGTATCTGTTTTGTTCTTCAGCTACTGCTTTTTCTATTTTATTCATCATATTTTCAGATACAACGTCATATAGATAAAATGTAGCGAAGTTTATAAAGAGTAATATTCCTGTAATCAACATTTTATTGTAAAATACAATGCCTTCTGTACTGAACACTATTAAAATTATATATATTGATGATGAGGGTATTAAAAATATACATATCCATTTTGATATTGGGATATGTACTCCTGTTTTTATATTTTTGTAACTTTCATATATCAAAACTCCTGCAAAAGAAATAACACGACTTAAAACTACCCCGACTATTGAATTGTATTGATTTATTTCAAAGGCACTAAAGTCTATCCCTTCCAGTCCTATTATAAATCCAGCAAGAAGTTCTGATATCATAAGTACTATGTATATATTTACTACAGATACAAGCCTTCTATTAATGGAGCCGGTATAGTTGTAGGAAAGGATAAAAATTGAGATAAGGTTAAATATCGTCATTATGATAGGGATATTGATAAATATGCTTATAGTTACAGCCAATATATAATAGATAAAATACGAGATTAATTCAATTTTTTTATTAACTTTTTTTCTATTAAAAAATATCCCCATAAATCTATAAAGGATATATACACCAAATATAAAAGATAACATATATACTAGATCATAACTTGTCAAAATCATTATTGTATCCTTCCTTGTAGTTGGTTTTGAGTTTCATGGATTTTATATTTTTGAGTTCTACTTATAGGGATAGAACTCCCATCTGACATTAAAAGATTATCACTTTTGAATACTTCTACCATTTTAATATTAACGAGATAAGATCTATGAGTTTTAACAAAATTATATTTTGATAGTTTTTTTGATACTTCTTTTAAAGTTCCATACATCTTTCTTACACCATCGATACAGTAGATATGTAGGGTTTTATTTATGCTTTCTATATAAATTATGTTTTCAACTGGAATTTTGTAAATTTCCCTATTATATTTAAAGGTGAAGGTTCCAGTTGTTTTCCCGTCCAGTTTCATTGCATAGTTAATACATTCTATAACTTCTTTTTTATCTATAGGTTTATCAATAAAATCCAAAGGTCTAATTTTAAATACTTCGTGGTGATATTTTGTCTTTCCGGATATAAAGACTATATGCATTGATTCAAGATTATATTCTTTTCTTATTTTTTCTCCAACTACCAATCCACTTATCTTATATAATTCAATATCTAGAAAAAGCAAATCACAGGTATGTCCCTTATTTAAAGATTCGATTAGCTTTTCTCCAGAATAAAATACTGATGTTTCTATCTTTTTATCCGTTTTTTCATAATGATCTATTATTACATTTTGAATCATATTACAGATAGCAGGTTCATCATCACATATTGCTATTTTATACATGTATTTTTTCCTCCATAGGTCAAAAAATAAATTATTTATAGAAAGGGAATATCAAATATGTTAAAATTCCTTATATATTAATACTATCATATTTTTTTGTTTTTAAAAGGAATACAATAAGAATTGTCTTTATTTTTATGATAAAATTTTGTAATAATTGTTATAGATGGACTTTATAATCAGATATAATTTCTTTTTAATCATTGTCATTAGAACATAGGGTTTCCTAAATTGGAGAGATTTGGAAGATAATATACTTTTAAAATTAAACTACTAAAATATAAAAGTATATAATTAAGAACTTTATTATTTAGATTTCAAAAGTCCAAAATAAAATAAAGTCCA
>CAYMUD010000263.1:0-2372 GCA_964393495.1 uncultured Clostridia bacterium
ATTTATAAGTACATTATTGTATTACTTATATTTTTATGTTAATATTTAATGGTAGTTTTTGTAAAAAATACATTTGTGTTTAAATTAGATACATAGGAGGATAGAATGGAAAAAATATATATAGGCCTTTTGGGCTTAGGAAATGTAGGTTCAGGTTTTGTTAAAACATTAAATTTAAATAAAGAAAAAATATCTAAAAATCTAGGAAAAGAACTTATAATAAAAAAGGTTTTAGTTGGAAATTTACAAAAGCAAAGAAATATTGATGTTTCAAATTTTCAGTTGACAAATAAATTTGAGGATATACTAAATGACGATGATATAGATGTTGTTGTTGAACTTCTAGGAGGCTTGTCACCAGCTTTCGAATATATTGAAAAATCAATTATGAAGGGCAAAAATGTAGTCACTGCCAATAAGGCAGTAGTATCTACATATAGTAAAGAGCTTTATGAAACTTGTAGCAAAGGAAATTCTACTTTGAAATTTGAAGCAAGCGTAGGAGGCGGAATACCTATTATTAATACTATTACAGGGAACTTATCTTCTAATAAAATCACTAAGGTTATGGGAATAATTAATGGAACCACAAATTTTATATTAACCCAAATGAAAGAAAATAAAATGGATTTCCAAGAAGCTGTAAAGTTAGCTCAAAAAAAAGGATATGCGGAAGCAGATCCAACATCAGATTTAGAAGGAGAAGATGCTGTTTACAAATTATCTATAATATCTAATATAGCTTTCGGCAAGAGAATTAATCCAAAGGACATTCCTTGTAGGGGTATAAATAATATAAACCAAGAAGATATTAAATATGCTGAAGAATTGGGATATGTTATTAAGCTTTTAGCTATAGGAGATAACTCAAAAGAAAATTTAGAACTTTCTGTTGAACCTACTTTTATCAGTGAAGACCACCCATTAGCTTCTGTTAAGAATGAATTCAATAGTATCTTTGTAGAAGGAAATTCTCTAGGCGAAGTGATGATGTACGGTAAGGGAGCTGGAGCTATGCCTACTGGAAGTGCTGTACTAACTGATTTAATCAATATATATAAATGTAATTCTAAAGAAAATTTATTGTCCAATACCATTGGAAAAATATCATCCTCATGCAATTCAAAACATAGGTACTATATAAGGCTAGAAGTAGTAGATACCTCTGGAGTTTTAGGTCAAATAGCTGGATATTTTGGAGATCAAAATATAAGTATAGAGTCTGTAGTTCAGAAAAATTCCTACGGCAAAACTGTTCCCTTGATTTTTTTAACTCACGAAACATCTAAAGAAAACTTGATAGAGGCAAGCAAAAAAATTGAAAGCTTTGAATCAGTAATAGGCATAGAAAATATAATAAGAATCTTAAATTAAAATCAAAAAAAGTTGAGCATTTGCTCAGCTTTTTTAAATTGATTATTAATAATACCTGTGATATATTTAATAGATGGAGATTGGAGGTATTCATGTTAATTGAATTTTTGAAATCATTTTTATTAGTTTTCACTGCAGAAATAGGTGATAAAACTCAAATATTAGCTCTTTCTTTTTCTATATCTTACAATATTAAGGAAATATTCTATGGGTTTTTATTAGGCTCTATAATAAGTCAGGGTCTGGCAGTTTTGTTAGGACAGATTTTAACTATTTATATACCATCTGTATACCTTTATTACTTTTCTGCTTTCATCTTTTTATTTTTTGGATTTTTGAATATAATAAAATATAGTAAAGAACCAAAAGAAAAAGACTTCAAATTTAAAAATAGTATTTTAATAATTGCTTTTACATTTTTTATAGTAGAATTAGGGGATAAGACTCAGCTTTCTGCATTAGTTATAGCATCTAAGTCAATTTATCCCTTGTCCAATCTTATTGGAGGTGTAGCTGCACTTTTATCTGTAAGCGTTGTTTTTATTATTATGAGTAGAAAATTAGGATCTAAAGTTCCGGAAAAGAATATTAAAATAGCCTCTTCTTTTGTATTTATAATTATAGGAATAGTTAATTTAACCTATGGATTGCCTTCATTTATAAAAAACAGTTGGATTTATATGCTGATTCTATTTTCATTAATAGGTATGTATATATTTTTTTCTGTGAAATTTTATAAAAATACAAAATATGAAAATAATTCTCTGAGAAAGTCCTCAAATGAACTGTATAAATATTATAATAAATTGAGCAATTATATTGATGAAATATGTCTAGGCTCTGAAACCTGTGTTGACTGTATGAAAGAGAACTGCATCATAGGTTATACCAAAGAAATCATAAAAGATATAATTTCCGACAGGGATATAAAGGAAAAAGAAAGAAAAGAATTGTATTCAAGCTTGAAAAAAAATTTTAATAAAGAAAGAGTCTATGCC
>CAYMUD010000264.1:0-2357 GCA_964393495.1 uncultured Clostridia bacterium
ATTACATTTTGCACAGCAGTTTCATTGTCCACATAAACTTCAATAACACTTCCCTCTTCAATTTCTTTTAAAGCTTTAATCGTTTTCACTACAGGTACTGGACATTCATCTCCTCTAGCATTTATTACTGTATTTGACATAATTTTTCTCCTTATATTTTTTAAAAAAATGAATTTTTCTCTTATCTATTTCCTAATCCGAATAATTTGTTTTTTAATTCTTTAATCCAAAAAAACTTTATTTGTAATTTTAATTTTATCTATTTATTCTGCAGAACCATATCGATCAGATTTAAGTTTACCTTTTTTATAAGCTCCTGACTTATTATTATACCAATGCAGAAGTCCAAATTCAGTATTAAAATCTTCCTTAGGTAATCTCGATACAAAGTCTTCACAAAATTTATCTATATACTTTTCCGCATCATCTATAGACATAAATTGAAATAAAATTGCAAATGCTAAAAATTGGTCGGCTCTCTCTTTTTCGCCCCAGCTTATACTTAACTTGTTTTGATCGATTCCTACTGCATCAACTGCTTTTTCTATTTCAAGTGGTTTATCATTTATGAAAATCTCTTTAGATTTCCATATACCTCTGACTTTTATAACTCCATCATTTTTTAGAAGTACGTTCCATTTTAATGTAGGGTCTTTATCCATAGAATCTAACATTTTATCAAATAAATTTCCTAAAAATCCCATTAGTAACCTCCTCTAAGCTTTATTAATTAACAACATATCTTCATCAATTGATATCTCAATCAAATATTCATTATTTCCTTCACTATAAATTAGATGAGTGAAATTATCGGTTAGTTCTTCCTTTTCATTGTAGATATTTTTATTTGACTTAGGCTCTAGATTTATCAAACTAGTCACTAATGGAATGACAAGAAGTATAATATATATTATTAGTAGTATATATATTTTCTTAGATGTTTTTTTATTATTCTCATCTGGTTTTTTCTTATTCTTAATAAAGATTATCCCTTCCACTATACTACCTGCAATAAGGCCAAAGCCCATATATAATGCTAATGACATTATTCCAGAAAAATACTCCCATCCATTATAATCTTCAGTAATCAGAAGAGCACTGGTGAATGAACCTATCAATATCGACAAAGCTGATAGTAAAAATATGTATTTCCCGTTAAAAAAACCAATCAAGCATATTATAAAATTAGCAATTGCAATGAAAAAAAATAGAATAAGCATATTATACTCAAAAACTTCTTTACCTATTAATATACCTGCTAAAGTAAGAGCTGATAGTACTATGATGCCTGATATAAACAAAGATACTACATATACTATAAACCATTTACCACTGTATTTCTCTGGAAATTTATTAATCATTACCCACACATCCATTCCATAGTTATTCTTCTATATCATCAAGAGCATCTTGTTCCCAATCTTTTGTAAGTTCTACATAATATAAGTATATTTCATAAAACAATCCTTCTCCATTTGTTGCCATCCAAAACTCTTCATCCTTATCAAAATAGTAATCTTCTTTCCATATACCCGTATATTCTGAAGTATCTATGTACTTACTAGCTACCTGGTAAAGTTTATCATATAATTCTTGAAATTCAAGATATGAAGCTTCATTATGTTCTATTAACTGATAATAAAAATGAAAGCGAACATCATCCCAGGCATTAATGATTTCTAGCGCCTGTTCTTTTTCTGTAGCTGGTTTTGAAGTTTGATCATCAGTAGGGGATATGGTATTATCTCCTCCAGCTCCTTCTGAACCTTCTATATCATTATCTTGCTGATTATCTTCAATTCCTTGATCTTCTTCTATATACTCTTCCTCTGCAAGCATAGGTGCATCAAAAGCAATTTGAACAAAACCATCATTCGTATAATTGAAAGTTATTTGTTCAGTCTTAGAGATTTGACTACCATCAGGATTAATCATAGTTATTCGAATGTCAGCAGGTGTCCCCGATGATATATAGTCAATAACCTTTAGTTCAAACTTAGCAACCGTATTACCTGTATGTGGATTATCCAATGTATACATTTCTCCTATAGCAACTACATTACCGTCGTTTAATAACTCACTCTTTATAGTAGCTCCCGGAGTACCCCCAGTCATTTTAGCACGAATTATAACATAACTATCTAGATAATTTAGAGCTGTCTGTTCTGCCCAAACTTTATCTTTTATAACTCTCATTCTTAAATTTTTTTCAACTGTTCTAAATACTGGTTGAAGTTGATGAATAAGTTGTAATCTAAATTCATTTTCTAATTCTCTTTTCTGTTCTTCTTTGAATCCAGCTTCAAAAGTCCAACCATGACCTTGGATTTCTGCTTGAAGCTCAGCTACAGCTCCTT
>CAYMUD010000265.1:0-2352 GCA_964393495.1 uncultured Clostridia bacterium
ATCTCCAAGCTCCAGTTGTAAATGCTGGAAAATTAATAACCCCTTCATCATTTAGGCACTTATCAAAATCAACTAGTTTATGAATATCAAGCTTTGTAATTTCTCCTAATCCTTGGCATTTTTTGCATTTTCCTCCAGGATGGTTGAATGAAAAAACATCGGAATAACCTACAAAGGGTTTTCCAATTCTTGAAAATAAAAGCCTTAAAAGAGAATGTATGTCACTGTAGGTTCCTACAGTAGATCTAGAATTTGTAGTGGGTTTTTTCTGGTCTAATATTATTGTTACTGGAAGATTATCTATTTTTTCTACATTAGGTCTTCCGTATTTAGGCAAATATTGTTGAACAAAGCTAGGGAAAGTTTTATTAAGTTCCCTTCTAGATTCTGCAGCAATAGTATCTATGCACAGGGAAGATTTTCCTGAACCAGATACACCTGTAAATACAGTTATTTTCTTTTTTGGCACTTCAACATTTATGTTTTTAAGATTGTTTACGTTAGCATTAATTATTTTTATATAATCATAATTTTTTTTCTTCAATTCTAGTCACCTTTTTAAATGTTTGATTTTAATTAGATTATTGGAACATAAAATTTTATTTTTTTCTTGTATGTATAATTTAATTTTTCTTTTTTATAAATACATAAGTATTTTTATCAGAATAATTATCAACAAAATTATAATCTAATCTGTTGTAGTTTTTGATTTTTTCTATATTTTCAATTTGGTTTTCAGCCATATATCTAATCATATCACCTCTAGCCATCTTTGCTAGAGTACCCTTTTCTTTTACCTTACCATGGATTAATTCCCCAAAAACACAGTTGATAAATCTAATATCCTTATTTAGATATTTATAAATACTCTTGCTGTATTCTTTAGACGCTAGATTCAATATTGTATCACTTTCAGAAAAAAGCTTATTTGCTATTTTTTTATTCCAAAAATCATACAAGGAATTTAATTCTTTACCTTTTAATTTAGATTGCATTTCTAATCTATATGGAACAATTCCATCAAAAGGACGTATAATACCATAAAATCCGGATAAAATTCTAAGATGTTTTTCTAGATATACAAACTCTTTAGTTGAAAAAACTCCAGAACCCATATATTTGTATTGGAGTCCTTCGAAGGAAAGAATGGCAGGAGTTAAGCTTTCATATAGATTCATATTTTTAATTCTGTTGTAATTTAACTCAGCTAACTTGTCACTGCATTTCCATATGGATTTTAATTTTTCATAATCTAATTGTTTTAGATATTTAAGGATGATTTTTGTATCTTCAATAAACACTGGAAGTTCATTATAATCTAAGGAATCAGTGTCTATATTCATTGTTTTTGCAGGTGATATTATAATTCTCATTTTCCCCTCCTGTAAAACTCTTAATAATACTATATCATAGTTATATTAAGTAGGCGATAAATAATCTGTTTTTTTTGATAGATATGTTATAATTGTTAATAATACTAGAATTAAGGATATAGATATGTTTATAAAAAAACTGAAAATGAATATAATTGAAAGCAAGAATAATTTATATGTAATAAGAATTTATGACAAAAACCAATCAGTAGATGTAAATTTTGATGTAGAAAAAAAAGAATTAAAAATTCTTGATAATAATAATCTTTCTAAATTTTTGATAGAGAATGAATATCAATTCAGAAAACTACTCCATAATAAAAAACCAAAAACCTATTATGTTGGTTTCGAATTAGATTTTTCAATTATTGACGGCAAGGATATTGCTGCTTTTAATAATAAAAAGAATATAGTGGTAAAAGACTACGGTGATATTAAAGTAATTAAAGATTCAGAAAAAATGAATATAACTGAAATATATACAGATGGAAGTTATAATGAAATTACTAAAAAAGGAGCTTACTGTATTTTAAAAAAAGATTTAGACGGAAATTACGAATCTCATCAATACAAAAGTATATTTAAAGATTCTGCTACAATTGAATTGCAGGCAGTGATAAAAGCTCTAGAGATATATAATAGTGACTTAAGAATAATGACGGATTCCCAGTATGTTAGAAAAGGTATTACCGAATGGATGGTTCACTGGAAATTAAACGATTGGCGGACAGCAAATGGAACAAAAGCTAAAAATATAAAAAAATGGATGAAACTTGAAAAACTTTGCGAAGGTAGGAGAGTTGAGTTTGGCCATGTAAAAGCCCATAACGACCATTTTGAAAATGAATACTGTGATTTACTAGCTCGTAATGAAAGGGAATCAATAGATTACAAAGATTAAAGTATAAAAAAATATTATATTGGAGGGTAAAAATGATAAATTATAAAGATAGGATAAGCAAACTAAGGGATTATATGG
>CAYMUD010000266.1:0-2352 GCA_964393495.1 uncultured Clostridia bacterium
GCTTATATTCTCAAGAAGCTAAGGTCTTAGGTATGGAATCATTTGGATATTAATTGAAATTTATATTATATTATGTTTAAATCTTAAAATATTAGGGTAAGAATATCTAATGAAGGAGTGATTTTATGGAATATAAAAAGTTTGGAAATAAATATGTACTTAGAATGGATAAAGATGAAGAAGTTGTTGAAACGTTGAAGAACTTTTGTGAAAAAGAAGATATAAAGTTAGGATGGCTGAAAGGACTTGGAGCAGTTAACGAAGCTAGCATTGGATTATTTGAAACTAAAAGCAAAGAGTATCATACTAAAGATTTAAAAGGTGATTTTGAAATAACAAGTCTCCTTGGAAACATTTCGAGAATGGATGGAGAAGTCTATCTGCATCTACATGTAAACTTAGCTGATGAAAAATACAATACTCAAGGTGGTCATTTGAGTAAAGCAGTTATAAGTGCTACGGGAGAATTTATAATTGAAGAAATGGATGGAGAAGTTGGTAGAGAGTTTAATGATGAAGTAGGTTTAAACTTATATAAATTTGAATAAATTTAAAGCAGGACAAAGTTGTCCTGCTTTTTTCTATAATTTTGCTAGAGCCTGCTCGAAATCTCTAATTATGTCGTCAATATCATCAAGACCTGCAGATAATCTAAGCAAACCTTTAGATATATTTGCTTTTTTTAATTCTTCATCTGATAAAGCTCTATGAGAAGTTTTTGCAGGATAAGATAAAGTTGTAGTTACCCCTGCTAAACTTGGTACTAGTTTAACCTTTTCTAAGTTTCTAATTAATTCAAAAGCTCCTTTTTCACCACTTTTAAGATCAAAACTAAGCATTCCGCCGAATAGATTTTTGTCAAAAATATTCTTGCTTAAACTATTATATTTCGAAGATTTTAAGCCGGGATAGTAAACATTAGATATTTCATTTTTACTTATAAGATATTCAGCAAGTTTCATTGCATTTGTTGAATGTTCTTTTACTCTAAGTTCTAATGTTCGCAAACTTCTTGTCAGTAACCAAGCATCTGATGGACTCATCATAGGACCATATAAAGTACCAAGTCTCTCTATTTCATCAATTATTTCTTTGTTTGATACTACTACTCCCGCTGTTACATCACTATGACCACATATGTATTTTGTAGCACTGTGAACAACTATATCAGCTCCTAATTCTAAAGGACGACATATGATAGGTGAGGCAAAAGTATTATCAACTATCAGAAGAGCTCCATTTTTATGTGCAGTATTTGAAATAGATTTTATATCTGAAACTTCCATCATAGGATTTGAAATAGTTTCTATATATACAAACTTTGTATTTGATTTAAATAGATTACTAAAGTCAGCAGAAGTATCTGTAAAAGTAACTTCTATATTGAATTTTTTTAATTCTTCTTTTAAAAAGATAAAGGTACCACCATATAATACATTAGATGCAATTATATGATCTCCGGATTTTAACTGGGACAGCATTGAAAGACTTATTGCAGCCATACCTGATGAAAAAACTCCAGAAGCTTCTCCAGACTCAATAGAACTCATTATTTCTTTTAAAAATTCGTGATTAGGATTACCATTTCTAGAATAAATAAATCCTTCTGACTCGCCACTATATACATTGTCTAAAGATTCAACATCATCAAATACAAAGGCAGAACTCATTGTTATAGCTGGTGACTTTGATCTTGATATCGAATTTATTCCATTTTCACCTAAGTGGGTGAGCTTAGTGCTTATCTTATCTTTCAAATTGAAACCTCCTCTTATAGTATATTTACAGTATATTATAATAGAATATAAGCTACAAGAATTTTGTATCTTAAAAAAATAAATAATTTTTCGTAAGATACTGGTAATTTATTAAATCAAATAATATAATAAAGATATTAATGAAGCTAAAGGAGGGCAAATTGAATAGAATAAAAACAATATATTTCAGTCCTACAGGTACAACTAAAAGGGTTATAAAATCAATTTCTATGGGACTAGGGAAGGTAGATAAAGAATATGATATAACTCTTGAAAAAAATAGAAAAAATCCTATAGAATTTAACATAGATGACCTTGTTATATTTGGAGTACCGGTATATTCAGGAAGAGTGCCTGATCTACTTTTGGATTTTTTTGAAAAAATAACAGGAAATGGTAGCAAAGCAGTTTTTGTTGCTGTATATGGAAATAGAGATTATGATGACGCATTATTAGAATTGCAAAATATTTTTAAAAATAAAGGCTTCCAGACTTTAGCATCAGCTGCATTTATAGGAGAACATTCATATACAAGTGAGCTAGCTAAAAAAAGACCCGATGAAAATGATGAAAAAATAGCAGTAAATTTTGCTAC
>CAYMUD010000267.1:0-2350 GCA_964393495.1 uncultured Clostridia bacterium
ATAGTTCTTTTTTAAATTTCAACTTCATCGAGTTTATTCAATTCATAATAATCTATAATATCCATAAGCTTAATAGGGTATTGAGGATCAGTAGCATATCCTGCTCTTTTAACAGCCCATGCTCCTTTTGTACTGTCGTACATTACATCTCTAAATCCTTTATATCGATCTAGATTTAATAATATATTTTTATGATCCTGCCATGCCTCTCTTTCATTATTGTAAGCTCTGAAATAGTCATCTACTCTATAACTTACTCCATTATATACTTCCCAAGTATTTGAAATTATGGATCCATTACTTCCTTCACCTTTTATACCAAACATATTATATGAAAATTTACCTGAGTATTTATCGACAGGTACATACTGACCCCAGCCTGTTTCAAGTATAGCTTGAGCAGTTTGAAGTGCTGCAGACATTCCTGTATTTTCTTTAGATTCAACCGCTAGTTTTGAAGCAAAGTCCATAAACATATCTTTTTCTATAATAGGCTTAGCTGAGTATATCTCATCTAAATATACATTAAATTCCACTTCCTCAGTTGTTAAAATTTTTCCATTATATACCCCTTCAGCTTTAACAATCATTTTTCCTCTATCAGTCCCTACAGGTTTGTAAATAGGAGTTTCTTCATCATTAAAATCTTTGTGTATTATTCTCCTAGACTGGTTTTCTTTGTCTGTAAATATAAATTTCAAATCTTCAAGTTCTACATTCGTTTTATATTTTAATTGTACTTCTCCTGTTACTACTTCATTGGGACCTATTCCAGTAAAAATTAGCTTAGGAGTTCCAAGAACTTTTACTCCTACCCAAGGACTATCGTGAAGATTACCTCTTGTATCTTCTACTCTAACTTTTAGGTCATATTCACCTGCATTTTCCCTTTCTGGAAACCATAAATATCCACCGTAAGGTATAGTTTTGAGTATTCTTTCTTCCTCTGAATCTTTATCTCTTATAAGATAATGAGTTTCATTCACATTAAAGTTTCTATTAGCTATTAAATTAACAGAATAATCTATCTCCATTCCTTCTGACACTCCACTTAAAGTCAGGTATCTTTCCAAATCGAAATTCACCTTAATTCCATCACTTTCATAAAAATTGTTATTTTCATCATATGCTATAGCTTTTATCTCGTAGATTCCGTTATTCTCGAATTTAGGTGTCCACCTATAGCTACCTAAAGGATCCTGTTCTCCAGATAGTATAGTTCTATCATTTTCGACATTTTTCAACTGATATCTGACATATTTGGGGAAAAAGTTTGAGCTGCTTTCCAGAACTATGCTTTCACTGTATGTTTCACCTTCCGATACTCCCTTTAGAGATATTTTAGGCACTAAATTGATATCTATATCTACCAAATCTCCAGCTAAAAATTCTTCATCCCTATAAACAGCAGCCATAAGAAGTTTATCACCATTTTCAGATATTTTAGGCATATAGTTTAAGGTAGAATTGTCAACGCTACCCTTATTAACTATAAAACCTCTGTTTTTACCCTTATCTATAAGTATCAGCCTAAGTTCATTCTCGGAGTTAATTAATTTTTCCGGTATATCTACCAATATATCTTCTTCTCCTGTTATAATATCTCCGTCATTATGGGAAGTAATATCCACCTTAAAAAAATCCTCTACTTCTGATTTCTTACTTGAGTCTATGTATACAGTTCTACTTTCTCCATCCCACTCTATACCAACTCCAATCCCATTACTTATTAATCTTAAAGGAACGTAGGCTCTGTCTCCATTTCCAAGATTATTTATCTCTGGTGCCACATCACTTAGTCCGTATTTTTCTCCATCATTATAATTAAATAAATAACTATCTATTTTTAGAAAAACCTTTGAATCACCTCTGATAGCTGTAACAGATCTTTCTTCACCGTCCCACTCTACTTCACCACCTATTTCTTCAAATACAAACCTTATAGGTACCAAAGTTCTATCATTTACAATAATAGGTTCTGAAAGTTCCGTAATATCTTTTCCATCTACAATCAATTTTACATTTGATGATCCTTCTACCTCTATTAATGATAAAGGTATAAATATAAAACTGAATACTAAAATTGCTGATATGAACTTACTAATTTTTTTAATATTATTCACAAAATCACTTCCTTTTCTTATTTGTATTATATCATTAGACGTATCTATATTTAAAGGGTTCCAATAAAAAAAGAGTCTTTTATCAAAAAAAAACTCTTTTTTTATATTATATAGAGGGATTAATGTTTAACCAAATCTTCCTGTTACGTAATCTTCTGTTTTCTTATCCCTTGGATTGGAAAATATTTTTTCTGTTTTATCATATTCAATTAATTCACCCATTAATA
>CAYMUD010000268.1:0-2344 GCA_964393495.1 uncultured Clostridia bacterium
AACATTAATCTTTCTCTTTTATTTGATACAGTATTAAAATCTGCAGATGAAACATAAAGTATAATCTTTTTTTTATGAGTAGTTTGCTCTATAGTTTTTTGGATAATTTTCAAAATTTTATTTTTATCTTTATTCAATTCATCGTATATTAATTTATTAGAAACATTCATAATCATATCTACAATATCCTTATCTACAGACGCCAAAAACTCCTTGTGCTTTTCTTGAGCATGTTCTTTTATGCTGTTGGCTTCTTCAAGAATATCATTTTTATCTTCTAATACTTTTTCTAGGCCGTTATTATATCCTTCTTCATAGCCTTTTTCAAATCCTAATTCTTTTTTTTCTTCATAAATTCTATCGGCTTCTTTTTTGCCATCATTAATAATCGACTGAGCTTTTTTTTCGGCAGCCTCTATAATTTCCTGTTCCTTTTTTGTTATTTTCTTATTCAATTCTTTTTTTATTTTTTTATTATCATCTTTAGGAAGGGATTCCTTTAGGCAGTAATTCTTTACCTTAACAGCATCTTCACTACTTACGGAACCATTTTTAATAATTCTCTTTTTCATTTAAACTCCTATTTCAACACTTTAAACAAAATTTTGAATTTTAATTAATTTCTTTCGTATATTTTTAAAAATACCAGATTAACAAATCAGTGTCAAACCCAAAAATACAATTATTGTAGGTAGCTACAGCGCTTTAATACAGTAAAATAAACATTTAAAAGAAATTATTAAAGTTTTAAAATATTTATCCGATAAAACTAAAGAGAAGGATTCTTATATCCTTTTTAATAAGACAACTGGGGAACTGCTATGATGAACGATAATGAACTACTTATGTTATTTTTAGAAAAATATGCCTTTACAATAATTAATTTTTTACTGGTCTTATCTTTGATTTTTGTTGTATTATTAGCTGTGAGGCTAGTAATTTTTTATCTTGAGAAAAATAGAATAGAAGGTGAAATAACTAAAGAATCCGTAAAGAAGATTATAAATGAAAAGGATTATAAAATAAATATATATGATAAAAGCGGTGAAGTTCTACCTGATGAAGATAGAGAAGAGGTGCTTCAAGAGTATATATTAGACAGCATATACACTTTAAATAAAAAAACCAGTAGAAAAGTGGAAAAAGAACTTATAAAATATAAAAGAAATATAGATAGTAAAAGAGATAAACTTACAGGATTATTCGGAAGAGATAAACTAAAAATAGAATTTAAAGAAACAGGAAGCTTTATATATTTCAACCTAAATGGACTTCGAAACATCAACAAAGAAGAAGGATACAAAGAAGGAGACAGGCAGATAATTACTTTTACAGAGGTATTAAAAAACATATTACCTAAGGATTCTCATATGTATAGAATAAACGGAGATGAATTCGCTGTAGACCTACCAGAATTCAAAAAAAATGAATCTGAAAAATTAATTCTTTTGATGGTTGAAAAACTTACGGGAAATAAAGAATTTAAAATTGATGTAGCTGTAGGAATTGTATGTAAAAAAGAATTAGAAGATAAAAGCATTGATTGTGTAATAATGAAAGCTGAAGAAAACATGCATAAGAATAAACTTACAGCTAAAACAAGCATAAGAAGCCAATTAATATATACTCTATTAGATGTCCTTGGAGAAAAATCTTTCGAAACTGAAGAGCATGCTATTAGATTAAAAGATTATGCAGTGGAAATAGGAAGAAAGATGAATTTAACAAGGAATAATATTAATGAACTCATTCTTCTATCTTATCTTCACGACATAGGAAAAATAAGTATTCCTGATTCCATATTATCTAAACCTACAAAACTTAAAGAAGAAGAATGGAAAATAATGAAAACCCACACTAAAATGGGTTCGGATTTAATTAAAAAAATTCCAGATTTGAAATCTATATCTCAAGGAATACTCCATCATCACGAAAACTGGGATGGTACGGGATATCCCGAAGGCTTATCAGGGAAAGATATACCTTTAGTTTCAAGGATTATAAGGATTGTAGATTCATATGATGCTATGACAAGCTCAAGAACATACAACGTAGTTAAGAGTAAAAAACAAGCCATAGAAGAAATAAAAGAATGTTCGGGAACATTATACGATCCCGAGATTGTAGAGGTATTTCTAGAAGTTTCAAAAGAAGATATATTAGAAAAAGACAGAGAAGGAAAAAATAATGTAATTAAATTTGCTTAAGAATTCAAATCATCTAAAATTCTTTTCTTAAAATCAGAATATATACTTTCAGCACTTAAGATGCTTTCGCTAATTACAACAGTGCGAAGGTATCTTTTTTTATTTTCAAAAAAATTCACGTCGTTTAAAATTATAGG
>CAYMUD010000269.1:0-2343 GCA_964393495.1 uncultured Clostridia bacterium
AAATAAAAGATCTAAAAATTGCATATGGAAAGGGAAAAGATTCTATTTTAGCTATTGATAATGTAGACTTGAAAATAAATAGAGGAGAATTTCTTTGTATATTAGGTCCTTCTGGATGTGGTAAAAGCACCCTTCTTAAAGCTATTGCTGGATATATTCAACCTACAGAAGGAAGCTGTCTTATGGATGATAAACCAATTGTAGGACCAGATTGGCATAGAGGAGTAGTATTTCAATCTCCAACTCTTTATCCCTGGATGAGCATAAACGATAATGTTGAATTTGGACCTAAAATGAGAGGTTTACCTCAAAAAAAAATTGATGAAATAAGAGAACACTTTTTGGAACAAGTTAAATTAACTGGATTCGGGGAAAAGGCAACCTTTGAATTATCCGGAGGGATGAAACAGAGAGTAGCTCTGGCAAGGGTTCTAGCAAACTATCCTCAGGTAATACTTATGGATGAACCCTTAGGAGCATTAGATGCATTAACAAGATCAAATATGCAGACTCTAATAAGAGATATATGGGAAGATAACAACAGCACTATATTATTCATAACTCATGATATCGACGAAGCATTATCCTTGGGTACAAGAATAGCTGTAATGTCTAAGCGTCCAGGAAAAATCTTGAAACAATTTGAAGTAAATTTTACAGATAAAATTTTCGAAGAAAAATCTAAAGATATAATATATACTGAAAAATACATTAAAGTAAAAAGAGAAATCTTAAAATTGATTAATAGCCAAATAGAAGAATAAAAAAACCGATTTTAAATCGGTTTTTAAAATTCTTTTTCAATTTTTTTAATTTCATCGTAAAGCATTTTGTTTACAGGAGTAGGAATATTATGTTTTTTTCCTAAATTTATTACGGTACCTGCAAATAAATCTACTTCACTTGGTCGTTTTGCCTTGGTATCCTGTCGCATAGAAGGTAATCCTTTAGGATTTAGCGTATCAAGTATATTTAACCAATAATCTAAATCTTTTTCTGTGATCTCTACGCCTTCATATTTGGAAATTTCCATAACCTCTCTCATAGCTGCAATCATAGTATTTCTTTCTTTGCCAGGAACCTGTATAGTTTTAAAACTTCCTTCATATAAGGCTACAGTTTGATTAACACCTACATTCAACATAAATTTACCCCATAATCGTTTTTTCATATTATTATCTATTATATATGGAAGATTAACCTTTTCGAAAAAATTTATTACACTCTTCAATTTTTTAGATGTTTTTTCACAATTGAATTCACCAATACATAAATTTCCAATGTTATGGTAGGTTAATTCATTGTTTTTTTTAAGAGCATCCATACCTTGAGCAACACAATAAACGACATTATCAATACCATAGGATTCTCCGATTTCTTTTTCGCTTACAATTCCGTTTAATGTGGAAATGATAATAGTATTTTCTCCTATTTGATTTTCGGCAGATTTTATGGCTGATTTCAATCCACCGTATTTTACAGAAAAAATCATTAAATCTGCAGGGTCATTTTCAACTTCAGGAGTTATGTAATTGAAGTCGCATTTTTTTCCATTACAGTAAATTCCATTTTTTTTATATTTATTCACTCGATTTTTATCCGCTAATATTCTTAAATTTTCTTTTGGTAAATTATTTAAAAAATGATTACCATATAAAATACCTAGAGCTCCCAAACCAATAATTGATACCTTTTTTATTTCCATGTTATTCCTTCTTTCTTTTTTTAATGTAATATCATAATGAAAATATCTCTTCAATTATGTTTTTTATTTAATAATATAAACCATATATACATTACAGTTTATTAGTTTATTTTTTTAAATCATTTTTATAATCAATAATTTTATCTATAGTTTTTTGAGACTGCAAAAATTTTACTATTCCTATTATTAAAAAAACAAAAGATGCAGGTATAAGAACAAAACTTAAGTAGATGAGTAATCTATTTTGAAAAAATTCTATAATAGCTAAAGAGGCTATTAATAAAGAAAAAGCCGTTCTTATATAAGCTAGTAAAGTTCTTTTGTTTGCAAGTTGAGTTCTTTCGATAGCTAGAAGATCAGTTTTGGTTAGATATTCTAATAATTCTTCATAACTTTTATTACTTATCATATCAAGCTCCTTAAATATAAAAATATACTAATAAGGCTTTCTCTTCCGAGAAAGCCTTTGTAAATAAAATATCCCATTTTTATTTTTATAATTAGTACACTATAGGTTCCACAAATTTTTCATTTTCATTTGAAATGTTAATAAACTAAAATTTTCTTTCCTAAAACTGTTAAACAAATTAAAAACTTTTTCTTGAATTTTGTTCAGATTAAAATTTTTCTTTATTAAA
>CAYMUD010000270.1:0-2334 GCA_964393495.1 uncultured Clostridia bacterium
AGATTTACTTCTATTGGATCTCCTAAAGGTGCTACTTTTCTAACTAAGATCTCCTGACCTTTGGTTACTCCCATATCCATTAGTCTTCTTTTTACTGGTCCAGAGCCTGATATTTTTTTAATATTTACTTTTTCTCCTACTTTTACTTCTTTAAGGGTCCTTGACATATTTCCTCCTTATAAAGCCTTTGTTAAGGCTTCTTCACTTAATACCATAATTTTTTGAGCCATACCCTGTCCTAGGGCAATTCTAGTACCTTCTATTGATAAAATAAGTCTTCCACCTTCGTTTCTGACTATTTTTACCTTTGATCCTTTGTTCATTCCTAAATCTATTAGTCTTTGGTTGAGAGCTTTCCCACCCATAATATCTTTTATTGTACAAATGTCTCCGCTATCGCAAAACATTAAAGGTTTCATTACTTTACCTCCTAGGTATTTTTGTTGATAGTGATTATCGTTATCTTTTACAGATTATCATATTGAAAACTATGTGTCAATAAGTTTTTGTGATTTTTTAATCATTAATAAAGATTGAATTTTAAGTATATAGAGTATTACAAAGTTTTAAAAATCATATACCCTAGTAAAATACTGGGGTATATGGGTTTTCAATCAAAAATATCCGTTGATAAATATCTTTCGCCTGTATCCGGAAGTAGGACTACTATATTTTTATTTTTATTTTGAGGTCGTTTTCCAATTTCTGCTGCTGCATATACCGCCGCCCCTGACGATATACCTACAAGTAGTCCTTCATGTTTTGCAAGTTCTTTTGTTGTTTTAAAAGAATCTTCATTTTCTACTTGAATGATTTCATCTATTATTTTAGTATTTAGTACTTCAGGTATAAATCCTGCTCCTATTCCCTGAATTTTGTGAGGCCCAGGTTTTCCTCCTGATAAAACATTGGAGTTTTTTGGCTCTACACCCACTATCTTGATTTTAGGATTTTTTTCTTTAAGCTTTTCACCTGTTCCTGTTATTGTTCCTCCTGTACCGATACCGGCAACAAATATGTCTATCTTACCTTTTGTATCTTCCCATATTTCTTCTGCAGTAGTAAGTCTATGAATTTCAGGATTAGAGGGATTTTCGAACTGACTTGGTATGAAAGAATTTGGATTCTTTTTCGATAATTCCTCTGCCTTTTCTATAGCTCCTTTCATACCCTTTTTCCCCTGGGTAAGTACCAATTCTGCACCTAAGGCTTTTAAAAGATTTCTTCTTTCCACACTCATACTGTCGGGCATTGTAAGGATTAATTTCAAGCCTTTTACTCTAGATACCCAGGCTAATCCTACTCCGGTGTTACCGCTGGTAGGTTCTATTAATAAAGTGTCTTTATTGATCTTTCCTTCTTTTTCTCCAGCTTCAATCATAGCCAAGGCTATTCTATCCTTTATGCTTCCACCTGGATTAAAGTATTCCAATTTCCCTATTAATTTTCCTTCTATTTTTTTTTCTTTACTATATTTTCCCAACTCCATAAGGGGAGTTTTTCCTATTAGTTCTGTTAGATTTTTATAGATTTTCATTTCTAACTCCTTAATTTATATAATTCGATTTAATTTTACAATAATCTTATAATATATAATTTACCATAATTGATAAATAATATCAAATAAATGCACCTATAATTCTTTTTTATCTTCTTTCCATATATTTATATCTCTAATATACAATTAATATTTTAAATTTTGCATGATTTTTAAAAAAATGAATAAAAACTCTAAAATAAGGTAATATTATTATGTAAGATTAATTTAAATATAACCTAAGGAGGGTATTAAATGAAAAAATTTGATGGGAAATCTTTTCTAAATATTTTCGTAACAATGGAAGAACAAGCTACAAAACATTATGCTGAACTTGCAGAAACTGCTCCTGATGATAAAGCAAAAGCTTTATTTGAGAGAATGGCTAAAGAAGAAGAAAAACATAAGGCTATGTACCAAAAACTACTAAAAAAATATGGTGACAGTATGGAAGCTGAATTCGATAATGAAGAAGCTGAATATGCTGAACTACTAATCAAAACAGCTGTAACAGAAAAGCATGAGGATGATAAAAAGAAAAAATACGGGGATGCCTTAAAAATGGCAGAGCAAATGGAGAGAGATACACTGCTTTTCGTAACTCAAATGAGAGAAATGTATCCTGATGTTGCTAAAAAAGAAATGAAGGCTGTCTTAAGAGAAGAAAAGAAACACTTAATGCAGGTTAGAGATAGGTCACAGTTTCTACCTACAAGATCCTTAGGACTGTAGAAAGGATATGAAGCTCTAGCCCGATAGTTAAGAGTCATAACACAGGGGGTCTGACCCCCTGTGTT
>CAYMUD010000271.1:0-2316 GCA_964393495.1 uncultured Clostridia bacterium
CGTTCAACAATTTCAATATTATAAATAAACTAATCTAAAGGAGGTGGCTGGTCCCTAAGACCAGAATATTATGAAAGGTATTGTAATATCACCAGAAAAATGCACCGACTGTAGGCTATGCGAATTAGCATGTTCCTACACAAAAACTGATGGATTTAATCCAAAAGATTCAGCAATTTCGGTGTTATCTTTTGACGAGGTAGGTTTACAGGTCCCTATGACCTGTCTACAGTGTGAAGACCCTCACTGCATGACAGTTTGTACTGTAAATGCTATTACCAAAGACGAAAAAACAGGACTAGTAAAAGTAGACCACGACAAATGTATCGGCTGTAAAATGTGCGTAAGTGCGTGCCCATTTGGTAACATGACCTACAGTCCAAGACTTAAGCAGGTTATCAAGTGTGATTTATGCGAAGGTACGCCTCAATGTGTAGCAATCTGCGATACAGGAGCTTTAGAATTCAAAGAACTCGATGGATTCCTAAAGAAGAAGCAGTATATCGCTGGCCAATTTAAAGAAGCATTTGAGGAGGTGTAATTCATGAGAGGCTGGACTGGAAAACTAATAAGAGTAAATCTATCTACACAATCAATTAAACTAGAAGACTTAAACATGGATGATGCAAAGAAATATATAGGTGGTAGAGGTTTAGGTTCCAAAATATTATATGACGAAATAGATCCTAAAATCGATGCCTTAAGTGAAGAAAATAAACTTATATTTATGACCGGACCAATGACTGGTACTTATGCATCCTGTGCTGGACGTTTCAACGTAATAGCCAAGGCACCTTTAACTGGTACTATAGGCGCAGCAAACTCAGGAGGACACTTTGGCCCTGAATTGAAATTTGCAGGTTATGATGGAATAATCTTTGAGGGAAAATCTGAAAAACCTGTTTATCTATATATAAATGACGATGCAATCGAACTTAAAGATGCTTCTCATTTATGGGGTAAAAATGTTTTTGAAACTACAGATGCTTTGGTAGAAGAAACCAGCGAAGGAGCAAGAGTAGCCTGTATAGGAACTGCTGGAGAAAAACAAGTACTATTCTCCACTGTAATGAACGACAAAGACAGAGCAGCTGGAAGATCCGGATTAGGCGCTGTAATGGGATATAAGAATCTTAAAGCAGTAGTAGCTAAAGGAACTAATAGCATAGGTGTTGCAGATAATACTGCTTTCCAAAAAGCTGTACTTGATGCTAGAAATAAAATTAGAAAAGATCCTATAAGTGGTATAGGTGGAGGACTTGCAACCTATGGAACCCAAGTTCTTGCTAATATTTTAAATGAAGCTCATTCTTTTCCAACTAGAAACTCTCAAGATACTGTATTTGAAGGTACAGAAAATATAAGCGGAGAATATTTAACAGAAAATTATCTAGTTAGAAACAAAGCTTGCTTTGCTTGTAATATTGGATGTGGAAGAGTTATAAAAATTCCAGATGGAAAATATAAAGGTATTGTAGCTGGACCTGAATACGAAGCTGGGTGGTCATTTGGAGCAGCCTGCGGTGTTGACAATATGAATGAAATCGACAAAGCAAATCACGTATGTAATATGTATGGAATGGATCCAATAACAATGGGTTCAACTATAGCCTGTGCTATGGAGCTATATGAAAAGGGATATATTACAAAAGAAGATTTAGGTGGAAAAGAGCTTAAATTTGGAGATGCAAATAGTCTTTTAGAATGGACTGAAAAAACTGCAGTAAGAGATGGTTTTGGAGATATATTAGCCTTAGGCTCATATAGAATGGCTGAAAATTATGGACACCCTGAACTATCAATGTCAGTTAAAAAACAAGAAATGCCTGCCTACGACGGAAGAGCTATTCAAGGTATGGCACTATCTTATGCTACAAGTAATAGAGGTGGATGTCACGTTAGAGGTTATTTAACATCCCCAGAGATCTTAGGAGTTCCAGAAAAAACTGACCCTCTTGTTACAGAAGGTAAAGCAGATTTACTTAAAATATTCCAAGATTTAACTGGATTAGTAGATTCATCAGATATATGCTTATTTACCACTTTTGCATTAGGATTACCAGAAATATCCGCTATGCTAAGAGGAGCTACAGGTTTAGATTATTCCGATGAAGATATGCTTAAAGTCGGAGAAAGAATATGGAACCTCGAAAAAATGTTTAACTTGGAAGCTGGTTTATCCAAAGAGGATGATATGCTTCCTCCTAGAATTTTAAATGAACCTGTTAAAAGTGGCCCTGCAAAAGGTAAGGTAGCTGAGTTAGATGTAATGCTTGAAGAATACTATCAAACTAGAGGTTGGACTGAAGATGGACT
>CAYMUD010000272.1:0-2308 GCA_964393495.1 uncultured Clostridia bacterium
TTTTTATAAAGCATATATGTAGCTTCAAAAGCCCAATCACTTACCTGGTCTAAATCTTTTATATTTGATTCTTTTTCAGGGTTTTCAAATTCTAAAATTCTGTCAAGCATTACATAGAATTCTTCTTTTGTTACTTCGTCATTAGGTTTAAATTCAAATTGAGATTTTCCTTTAACTATCCCTTTTATATATAGGTCTTCAATATATTCTTTTGCCCAATGGTTTTCTATGTCTTGAAATTCTATTTCTGGGATTTCTTCTTTATCAATTTGAGGAATATTATCTTCTAGGGAGTTCTTCTCAATTAAAACCATCCAATTTCTAGCAGCCCAGCCAATTTCAGTTCCATCTTCACTAGCTAGTTTATGCCAATAGTATCCTTCATCTAACTTAGGTTCTCCCTTTATAAAAAACTCATCTCCATTGCTAATCTTGCCTATTATTTCACCAAAAGGCTCCTGTCTTAAATTTAGAGTTGAGCTTGTTTTTATACGAATTTTATCTCCCTGATTAAATAAAAGTACATCACCTTTATGAATTTCTTCAGGATATGGTATGTTTAAAGTCTTTTCCGGTAGTCCCTCTTTTGGTAGATATGATGAATCTATACTAGTCATTTCCTGGTTATATTCTGATTCTAATACTAGATATATCAAATCTTGATAGCAGTGTTTTTTAATCCTTGTGCTAAAATAATAAGGAATCATATTTGGATTATTACTTTCCACATAACTATTATATGCCCAAAGTGGAAAGTACCAACTTTCAAGAATATTAGGATCCATATAACCAACTGTTGGAATTTGTCCTGAAGCGCTCATATCCCATTTTTCAAGTAATATATTTGCTCCTGCTTCTATATTGTAGTAAATGTCATTTCTAAGTTTGCTATCATCATAAGTTCCTCTACTGTTGTGTATCTGCATTAAGCCTATACTACCAGAAGAACCTATTTTAACACTTCCATCTGATTCGTAATGTTCAAATACAGACTCAGTTCGAGCTATTGCTTTTAATATCACAGAGGGTATACCTTTTTTTAAGGCAACCTCTTCAATCATAGCTTCCAATTCTTCCCTAGTAGGATTAATTTCACCATAAACAAATACTGTATTTGAAACAATTAAAGTGATAATAATGGTATATAGAAGTATTTTTTTTATATTCATATTTCACCTCTATACTTTATCGATTATTTCATTAACTTTTTTGTATATATTTTTATACTTTTCTTTGGACTTTTCTAATGTAGTGTCTACTACAGAATAATATATTTTTAATTTAGGTTCAGTTCCTGAAGGTCGAACAACAAAGTTTGACCCATCTTTGAATATATACTTTAGTACATTTGACTTTGGAAGTTGAATCATTTCACTTTCATTTCTGATTAGGTTGTGAGAAATTCCTTCCTTATAATCATTTTTAGTAATAATTTCTCCATCAAAATAATCATTCATATTCTCAAATCTAAAGGTATTAATAATTTTTTCTATTTTTTCTTTACCTTCTATACCTTCAAGTTTAATATTTTGAAGTTCATTTAAATAGTATCCGTATTCTTCGTAAAGTTTTTCTAATTCTTCATTTAATGAACTTCCTTTATTCTTAAAATATCCAGCCATTTCTGATGCTATCAAGGCAGCTGAAACAGCATCTTTATCCCTAACATATTCTCCTATTAAATATCCTGCACTTTCTTCATAACCAAATATGTAGTTTTTTTCATGGGTTTTGCTATACTCTTCTATTTTTTCTCCTATAAATTTAAACCCAGTCAAAGTATCTTCGCAATCAACTCCATAATTATTTGCTATGACTCTTCCCAATTCACTAGTAACTATAGTTTTTATTACTGTGGAATTTTCTTTTATTTTATTTTTTTCTTTTAATGATTCTAAAATATAAAATATGAATAAAGCTCCAGTTTCATTTCCAGTAAGAAGCTTATATTTTCCGTCTTTATCCTTACATGCCACGCCAAGTCTGTCCCCATCCGGATCTGTAGAAAGAATGAGTTCAGCATCTACTTCTTTTGCTTTTTTTATTGCAAGTTCGAAGCTTTTTTCATCTTCTGGATTAGGGGATTCCACAGTTGAAAAGCTTCCATCAGGCTTCATTTGCTCTTCGACTATATGGAAGTTTTCGTATTCCATTTCTTCTAAAAGTCTTTTTATAGGTATTAATCCAGTTCCATGAAGTGGAGTATAAACTATTTTTATACTTTTATCTACATCCTCGTTAATACTTAAAGTCTTTGATTTTTCTATAAATGAATCTTCAATTATTTCGAGTATTTCAACTATATTTT
>CAYMUD010000273.1:0-2269 GCA_964393495.1 uncultured Clostridia bacterium
CCCACTACATTGAAGATGCTGAAAGACTCTGTGATAGAATAGGATTTATAGTCTCAGGTAATGTAATAAAAGTAAGTTACATAGATGATCTTCTAAAAGATGTACAACTTGAAAATATTGTTGAGTTTAACTTTGATAAAAGAACAAATATAGAAAAAGAATTAAAAGAAAAATTTCCAAATATAAAAATCAAAACCATGTCAGATAAGAGTATACGTATTTTCTCTGAAAATCAGATTAAACTTATGCCCTTTATGAATTTTTTTGATGGTAAAGATTTAAATGTAAATGAAGCTAAAATTATTCGCCCTTCTCTTGAAGAAGTTTTTGTTAAAGTCACAGGTCTTGAAATTGATAAACTAAAAAAAGAAAAGGAGGGTAAGAAAAAGTGAAAAAATTCTTAGCATTTTGGAACATTTTAAAAAAAGATATGAAAAATTATTATTTAAAGCCACCTAATATAAGTTGGGGTATTATCTTTCCTATATCTTGGACCTTAATGTTTTTTATGAGGTCAACATCAGGTATAGATATTAGAGGAATATTACCTGGTGTCATGGCTTTGTCCATATTGTTCGGCACAACTTCTATGTTGGCTGTAACCATAACTTTTGAAAGAAAGGCTAGATCTTTTGAAAGATTACTCCTTGCTCCTATCAGTTTGAATTTATTAATGTTAGCCAAAACAACTGGTGCTATTTTATTTGGTATCGTTAATGCTTTTATCCCAGTGATCTTTGCTTCTTTTTTAACTGATTTATCTGGAATAAATTGGGTTTTAGTCTTATTTGGTGTTATATTAATAGCTTTAACTTCAACTTTTTTAGGTTTATTTATAGCTGTTTCAGTAAGTGAAGTTTTCGAAGCACAAACATTTTCAAATTTCTTTAGATTTCCAATGATGTTTCTTTGTGGTCTTTTTATTCCAATAGAAAACCTTCCTGCTTTTATTAGACCAGTTTCTTATGTTTTACCACTTACATATGGGGCTGATATTTTAAAACTATCAATTAATTCTGATGGTTCTATTCATTTTCTTATAAGTATTGGTGTTTTAGTAGCTTACAGTTTGGTATTGTTTTTTATAAGTACCAATAACATCAAGAAAAAGTGGATATATTGAATAAAAATAGATAAGAGAAGGAGAGTATATTTTGGAAAATAATAAGAAGATATCCAGAAAAACATTCCTAAAAGATGTTCTAATTTGTTCTTTAGGGGCTTATGGAGGTCCTGAAGCTCATTACGGAATTTTTACAGAACAAATGGTGATAAAGAAGAAATATTTAACAGAAGAAGAGATGATTGAACTAATAGCTTTAACTGCTTTTTTACCTGGCCCAAGTAGCACTCAAACATTGGTCTCAATCGGGTATAAAACCGGAGGACCTACTTTGGCCTTTTTAACATTACTAGTTTGGGCATTACCTGTATTAACTGTTATGACTTTACTTTCTTTTTTAAGTCAATTTTTAGCTAACCACAATATTTCACAGGATGTTCTTCGTTATATTGGACCGATGGCTGTTGGATTTATAGTAGTAGCTGCTTATAGAATAGGAAGAAAAATTATAAAAGACAGAATCACATTTGCTTTACTACTCTTTGGAGCCGCTACTACATATTTCATAAGAGAGCCATGGATTTTTCCATTAGTACTTGTTTTGGGAGGATTAGTCAGTATTGCTGTATCCTCTGAAAAAGACATCTGGAATCGAGTTAAATTAAATCCTCCTTGGGTATATTTCATAATTTTTTCTGTGTTTGCAATAGGAAGTTTACTTGCTGTATTAGTATGGGATAATAGAATTATTCATTTATTTGAAAATTTTTACAGATACGGCTATTTAGTAATTGGTGGTGGGCAGGTTGTAGTTCCTCTTATGTATAGTGAATTGGTTGAGGTAAATAACTATCTGACAAACCAAGAATTTTTAACAGGCTATGGATTAGTACAAGGCCTTCCTGGACCAATGTTTAGTTTTAGTGCTTATGCTGGTGGTATGGCTGCTAGAGGAAGTACCGTATTAATTCAAGTTATAAGTGCTGTAGTAAGTGGACTTGGGATATTTATGCCTGGTCTTTTATTGATTTATTTTATTTATCCAGTATGGGTAAATCTAAAGAAAATAAAAGGAATAAAAATTTCTTTAACAGGTATTACCGCTGTAGCAGGAGGTTTAATCGCTATGGCAGCAGTAATTCTAATGCAAAACAGTGGATTCTCCATAGACAATATCACCGTTATGATAATTACAATTATATTGCT
>CAYMUD010000274.1:0-2262 GCA_964393495.1 uncultured Clostridia bacterium
CCTTTACCATCCCATCTTTCGTGATGGTGTTTTACTATTTCATTTGCACCTTTTAAAAATTCTATATCTTTAATTATTTCATATCCTGTAGATGGATGATTTTTAATAACCTCATATTCTAAATTAGTTAAGCTTTTATTTTTATTTAATATTCTATCATCTACTCCTATTTTACCGATATCGTGAAGCAGCGCTGCATTTCTCATTTTATCTAGTTCTAAAGAAGATAATCCTAATTCTTTTCCTATTTCAACAGCATATTTTCCTACCCTTGAAGCATGACCGCTGGTGTATGGATCTTTTGCTTCCACAGCATTTATCAGTGCTTTTACAGTCTCCATATAATTCTTTCTCATATCTACATAGAGTTTAAAAGAATACCTTGCTAAAAGTAGTGGAACAAAGAAAAGTACTACAGAGCCAATTCCGTAGTTATTGTAGGCAAAAGCCACTATTATTCCAAGTAAGCCTATTGCTGCAGAATTTAAAAAAGTACCTTTAAAGTTTTCTCCCCATATTTCCAGAATTTTTCCACCCTTCAAGAGCTTAATTAGTAAGGTCATAGTAGAAGTGTTTAAAATCACATATACTACAACCGTAGACACCAATGCTATTGTGTCTCCAGCTACTCCCAAATAGGAAAAATTACTCTGAATATATATATACAAAATACCCGACAAACCTGCACATAATATGCTTTGAGAAGCATTATATATGGTTTTGTAGGGAGGCGAGTTAAATAAATGAACATATCCTCTTCCCTCTACATAAGGTCTTCTTAAAGCAACTCCAATAGCTGTTACAAGTGAAGCTGTTAAAGGTCCACTTATAATAATTGCAGCAAAACTTAATGCAAAGCTTACGGATACTGCTCCCACACCTGGCAGTTGTATAAGAAATGTTTCGGCTATTATCATTAAAATACTCAATATCACAAATGAAGGTGTATTTATTAACTTATAGTTAAAGCTTAAGTAGGTAAGAAGTGTAATTGATAATAAAGATAAAATTGTTAAATAAATTTTAAGATTATTTGGTATACCTTTCATAACTTTCTCCTTAAAATAAAAGACCGGCTGAACTAATTCTTTATATTAAATCCAAGAAAAGTTAGCACCACTTGCTAGTACCATTGCTAATAAAGATACTAATACAGCTAATATTTTTTTCATGAATATAGCCTCCTTTTAATCATCTCTGCCAATTCGCTAGTTAGCAGGCTATATTCGCTTCGCTTTATGTAATTTATTATGCCGGTCTTTTAAATTACTAAATATTTGTATATCTCAACGCCCTTCTGTTAACAGCACTAAGACAAGCCTTTACAGTTGCTTCCAGTCTCGAAAATTCCACAAAGGCAGATCCACAAAGTACATCTTCTCTTCCATCTTCTATTATACTCACAGCCACTAAGACTATTTCCCTTCCTGAAAAAGACTTTAATTCTAGGGATTCTAATAGAAAAGTATTATATCGTTTTGTTATATCTTCAACAGCTTTTAACAAAGCTCCAGCACCTATTTTTAAAGTATTTCTTTCTGTTTTAACTCCACCTGCTGAGCCTTGGTAGCTTTTATCATTAAAATTCAAGGTAACCTGAACATCTAGGTCATCTCCATTAGTTTTATAATTAATTGCCCCTAGTTTAATTCTTTCGTTACTTGCAAATTTTGCTTTTTCATTTATTTGAGCTATACTAATCTTTTTGTAGTCTACATTTATATTAAATTTAGAAAGCAGTGTAGATTGTATATCTCTGGATATTTGTTTGCTATTTCGTCCATTATCAGCCAAAATATGGATTTCTTCAATATTTTTCATGTCGCCGCAAACAATCTTGCAAGAATTTATAGATTTTAATTCCGTTAAAAAGTTCTCAACATCTAAATAGTTCATAATTACCTCCCAAATGCAACATCTGTAACCATTTTACAACACTTTAGCTATTTTTGAAAATGTTTTTTCATTATTTTAATAAAAAAACGGTAATATATCATCTAATATGACATATTACCCTTATTTATTTGACTATTTCTAAATAAATAGAGAGGCATCTGATTTTTCTGCCGAAGATAGGAATGTAGCTACCCCTGCATATTCAATACCATCTATTAATTCTTCTTCTTTTATACCCATTACATCCATAGACATAGTACAAGCTACCATACGTACGCCGTTATTTTGGGCCTGTTTTATTAAAGTTTCTAAACTATCCACATTTTTTTCTTTCATTATTTTTTTCATCATGGCTAAACCCATTCC
>CAYMUD010000275.1:0-2261 GCA_964393495.1 uncultured Clostridia bacterium
ATTTCTTATACTTATAGGACTAGTTAAAAAACTTTGACTATTATCTATATTAAAATGCTTGGTTTGGAAATAATGCCAATTCTCAACACTCCCACCAAAAGCTTCTAATACCCATGCTCCCCAGTTAGCCAAGATTCCAGAAACTCCCCAGGGACTACCTGTAATCGCAAAGTTGATAATCTGAAAAACAGAAAGAAGAATTGCCCCAACAAAGTATGGGTATGATTTTTTCAAAAGTCTATTATATTTTTTACTTTCATTAATCTTATCAAATATTTTCAAATTAACCTCCAAAAACTAGATAATTCTCAAAGTTTTTTTTCTTCCCATTTTTTTGCTATTAAGTATATTATTAGAATAATAATCAGATTAACAAAAAGTCCACCTATCCAACCAAAAATATCAGGCAAAAAAACTTTAAATCCTTTGGATATAAAATTATCTTCCCACCACTTAAAATCGTATGCACCCCAAACTGAACCTATTATAAAAAAGACAAGAGTAATCATTTGCAATTGAAATCCTTCACCAATTCTCATTAAAGTTCCAGAAGCACATCCTCCAGAAATAACCATACCAATACCAAAGAAAAAGGCTCCTACCGCTGTGGCAAAACTTATAGGTGCAACATATTCCATACCTGGTATAATATTGCCATTTACATAATACACATACTTTATTACCGTAAATCCAATGGAAGTCAAAGCAAATGCTAATAATAGTGCTCTAGTTAGAGCTGTCGAACCAGTTAAGTAAGGATCTCTAAATGAAGCTGTAAAACAAAATCTGGATCTTTGAAGTATGAATCCAAAACACAATCCAATTATCCAATAAAAAGATAAGTCAAATGACATAGTATATAAAAAAATCCCGAATATTAATGCCAAAGAAAAAATTCCTAAAGCATAGGGTATTTGATTTTTAATCATATATTTATTTTTTTTTGTTCCTTTGGTATTATTATATTTTGATTTTTTAGAATTCAAATTTCCACCCCTAAACAATTATATGATTGTTACGATATATTATTTTAACATGATTTTCTTTTTTTTAAAATATTTGGTATAATATTTAAATAACATAAGCTATTAAAAAGGAGTTACTAAATGCATATAGAATATTTTAACTATTTTTATCAAGTTGCTAAAGTTAAGAGTATATCGAAGGTTGCTAAGCAAATTCATATATCACAATCTGCTCTGTCACAGCAAATACAAAAATTCGAAAATAGTGTAGGTTATCAACTCTTTAAAAGAAGTAATAAAGGAGTAGAATTAACAGAGATGGGTGAAATAGTTCTTCAGTACAGTGAAAATATCTTAAACACCTATAAAAAAATGATGAATGACCTAGAAAAAGGAAGTAATATTTCAAATACAGTTACTTTACAGGCTTGTCATTCGATTTCTCATTATGCTCTACCCTGCAGTATTTATAAAATAAAAGAAAAATATCCTTACCACCAATATGAATTAACTACAAGTTCATCAGATAAAATCAGAAGCAGCGTGGAAAATAATATTTGTGATATAGGTTTCGTATATGGAAAAGGAAGTGAAGAAAGTCTTGATTACTATGAAGTTGGCCGTAATAAATTTGTTTTAACCTCATCTTTTTATTATGAAACGCCAAAGGAAATCACCGTTGAAGATCTTAAAAACT
This sequence comes from uncultured Clostridia bacterium, assembly GCA_964393495.1. Lineage (GTDB taxonomy): Bacteria > Bacillota > Clostridia > Tissierellales > Dethiosulfatibacteraceae > UBA8670. The sequence continues at coordinate 1,663 of CAYMUD010000275.1, forward strand.
ATCCTATAGTATCTATGTCCTATGACAAGCAAATAACCAGTGTTTTTGAAGAAAATCTCAAAGACCATAATGTAGATTATGATGATTTAAATATTATATTTACCTTAGATTCTATAGAAGCTATTAAAGCATCTTTAAATAGAAAACACGGGTTAGCATTACTTCCTTATATATCAATTAAAGAAGAATTGTACAAAAAGAATTATAAAATTATCCAAGTTAAAGATTTGGAAATTAACATTAAAGTTTATATGGTTACTAGAAAAGAAAATAAGAATAGTAAATCAGTAACTGAATTTTCTAATTTATTCAAAGAAATAGGTCAAAACAGTTTTTGCTAAGGTTTAGATATTCTTATTTCCCAAACACCATTCATAACTTCTTCTGTTTCAATATTGTATTTTTTATATTTATTACTAACTGATTCTAATGTGCAACTATGATCAGTAACAACTTCTAACACTTCCCCTTCTGGAAGAGTTTTAAGTTGTTTTTCTATTTTAATTATAGGAACAGGACATATATCACCAAAACAATCAATTTTTATCAATTTAATCACCTTCATTTTTATTTATTTTTTATTATAGATTAAATTTGAT
>CAYMUD010000276.1:0-2215 GCA_964393495.1 uncultured Clostridia bacterium
TTATTTGCAAGATAATATTCTTCCATTTTACTAAATATTTCTTCAACATGTTCTTCTGAAGTTATAAGAGTAGGTATCACTACGAAGGTTTTATATTTTGAAGGGATATCTTTTTTAAATTCTAATTTGGGAAGAAAATTAATAGGATAAATTTTTTGTAAAAAATGGTTTAATATTTTTATATAAAGCTCACTCAAAAGTATAGATAACACTATAGTCAATAAGACATTAGCTACAATATTATAATCTATACTATTAAAATAATGGAAAATCAAACCAAATGAAACCAAGCCTAGTATAGAGATAATGCATATATAAAAATAGGGTATATATTCTTTTTTTACTTCAAATTTTCTTTTTAAATTTAAACTTTCTAATAATATTTTTTTGCCCTTTCCTACAATATAATATCCAACATGTTTTTCTTTAACATTCCCTTTATTTTCTTTTGATAGTCTTACAGCTGTTGATGCAACCTTTGTTTCTTCAATATTATATTTCTTTGATATTTTTTCAAGTTTTGATCTATAGTAGTCTCTTGAGTTGAAATCCATTTCTTTATAAACACCAGAAGAATCATCTCTTAAAATATTTTCAACAATAGAGACCTCTTCGAAAATTACCTTCCAATTAAATTTAGATATTTTATTTAATGAGGTAAAAAGATTCCCTATATATATATCTGTAATAGATTGTGTAATATGTGAGAGGGATATAGTGTTCTCTAAGTTTGTATTTCTTTCTTTAAGTTTAGCATCTAAAAAATCAAAAGTTTTAGAATATATCTTTTGATTTTTAATCAATCTTTTATATAGACTTTCAATATATATAGGAGACAAAGTCGGATTACCTTCAAATTCTTCTTTTACACTATTTAAAACTTTTTCTGGATCATCTATAGATATCGAGATAGCTTTAAGTTTACTTTTTTGTGCTTTTTGTATTTCTTTTGATTCTTCGTTTATCTTTTCTATAATAGCTAGAACAAGCATAGTGTTAAAAGACCATATTTCTGCCATTGAAAACATCTTGATATTTTGATAGGTTTTCAAAAAATCTATAATTATATTTTCATTAAAGTTACCTTTAGTACTTTCAATTAAATCTATAGCTACACGATAAATTTGAGGATAACCTTTGAAAACTGTATTATTCAATTTGCCAAGAAGTAGTTTTTCTTTTTTAATAGAAGATACCTTTAGTTTGTTGTACTCCTCTTCTACCTTATAAAAATTATCTAAAATCCAAGATATACCTAAAATTAAATTCTCTTCCTTTGAAGCTATATCAGCCAAAATGTTGGAAGTTTTAGTAATTTCATTAAAATTTTTCTCCATTTTAGAAATTAGTTTGCACATATGATAATTTTTATATTCTACATTACTCTCTCGTGCAGATTTTATAATATCCGACTTTAATTCCGGTGTTAACATAATAAAAACCTCTTTTATATTATTTATATTTTAACAATCTATCCTAAAAAAATCCTGCTTATATTATGGTATATACCCATAAAGAAAAAAAGTATAAGGTAACATCTAATTTTACCAATATAATATTTCTTTCAATACTATTCTTTTATATAAAGTCATCAAATTTATACCGATATAAATTTGATGACTTTAATCTAATCTATAGTTTCAATAATTCTTTTACCTGATTTACGTCTTTATCTCCTCTTCCAGAAATATTTATAATAATAATTTGATTTTTTTCTAATTTTTTTGCTAATTTAATTCCTTCAGCTACAGCATGGGAGCTTTCTAAAGCAGGTATTATTCCTTCAACTTTAGATAATTCTACAAATGCCTCTAAGGCTTCTTTATCTGTAGCATATTTATACTCTCCTCTGCCGGATTTTTTATAAAATGAATGCTCTGGTCCAACTCCAGGATAATCTAGGCCAGCAGCTATCGAATAAACTGGCAAAGGCTCTCCTTTTTCATCTGAAAGGGTATAGCATTTAAAACCATGAATAACTCCAGGATTTCCCTTAGTAATGGATGCTGCATGATAATCGGTATCTATACCTTTCCCAGCCGGTTCAACCCCAATCATTTTTACATCTTTGTCCTCATAAAAAGGATGAAAAAGCCCTATAGCATTACTCCCTCCACCTACGCAAGCAACTAAATAGTCAGGTAATCTATTTTCTTGTTCTAGTATTTGTTCTTTTGCTTCTAGTCCAATTACACTTTGGAATTCTCTAACCATT
>CAYMUD010000277.1:0-2214 GCA_964393495.1 uncultured Clostridia bacterium
CTCCTGTTGGTCCAGTTAAAGGTAGAGATTCTAATGCAGACATACTTTCTTTATATCTTTCATCACCCTTAATCACAACATCTAGTTCTTCATTTTCATACTTAAAGGTTGTAACAGTACGTCCTGACAAGGTATTTCTTACAGTATTGGCTATCTGACCTGTTGTTAATCCATATCTTGATGCTCTGTCTTTATCTATTCTGACTCTAACTTCAGGAATACCTTCTGAAATTGATGTTTCTATTTCTCGAGTTCCTGAAACATTTTCTACAATTTCTTTAAAGTCATTACTTAAGGTTTCTAGAGTATCTATATCATCACCTTTTATACTTATGGACAATCCTCCTCCTGCAAGTCCTCCTCCTGCCATCATAAAGGATGCAGGTGATACACCTATTTCTGCTCCCGGTACATCTTTAACCATACTTCTTATTTGGTCAGCTATCTCAAAAGAAGATCTATCTCTTTGGTCAAGATTTTTTAACATAACCATCATGCTAGCGGAATTTGTACTGGAGCCACCCATATTCATTCCTGTTCCACCGCCGCCGACGCTTGAATAAAGGTAATCTATTTCTTCAACATCTTTTAAAATTTCTTCTATTTCTTTTACTACATTATCTGTCTCATTTAATTCAGAACCATTTGGTAAAGAAATTGTGATATCTATCTGCCCCTCATCTGAAGCAGGTAGAAATGCTGATCCTACAGTTGTAAGTGATAATGAACTACCTACAAATATAACCATCATTAGTATAAAAACCAGCAATCTATGGTTTAAACTTTTATTTAAAGTTTTCTTATATCCTCTTCTGATTCTGTTTATAAATCCTTTTTCTTCAATAACTCCTGTTTCTTCCTTATCCACATCTATTTTTATATTTTTAATTTTTAATATATTTGCCGATAACATGGGTATTAGGGTCAAAGCTACACCCAGTGAAGAAATCAATGAAAAGGTAACTGTCATAGCCAACTCTTTGAATATAGTAGAAGTAATACCTTCCACGAAAACTATCGGTAGAAAAACTGCTATTGTTGTTAGTGTTGAAGCTATAACAGCTGAAGCAACTTCATTTGCACCTAATATAGATGATTCTTTTATTCCGTATCCTTCAGTTCTATATCTATATATGTTTTCAAGTACAACTATAGAATTATCTACAAGCATTCCAATACCTAGTGCAATACCACCCAATGTCATCATGTTTAAAGTAACATCTGCGAAATATACTAATATAAAGGTAGCTATTATTGAAATCGGCATTGATAATGCTATAATCAATGTTGATTTAAAGTTTTTCAAAAACAGCAGTAGTACTATAATTGCCAAAAGTCCACCTAGCAAAGCATTTCTTGCCATATTTCCTATAGAAAAATTAATATAATCTGCTTGGTCGAAGACTTTATTTATTGTAACATTCCCGTAATCTTGTTGAAGTATTTCAAGTTCTTGATTAATTTGATTAGAAATATTAACTGTGTTAACTCCTGATTGCTTCATTATCGTAACTTCTATAGTATCTTGACCATCTAATCTAGAAATAATGTCTTTATCTGAATTAGTTAAATTTACATTGGCTATATCACCAAGTCTTACACTACCACCAGTTTTCAAAGGAATATTAGCATTTTTTATTTGTTGAAGTGAGTCGTATTCTCCTATAGTTCTAACATTTAATTCCTGATTACCCTTATATACTTCACCACCTGGTAGATTAATATTATCCGACATAAGTATTTGTGAAATATAGTCTAGACTTAGGTTAAATCCCTGAATTTTATTTTGATCTAGTTCTACCTGTACTTCTTTCTCAAATCCTCCACCTATATCTACAGATGCAACACCCTGTATTCTCTCAAGTCTTGTTTTAATTATATCTTCAGATATTTTTTGAGTTGTTGAAATATCTCCTTCACTTCTTACTGTAAGATACATAACAGGCATAGCTGTAGGGTCGAATTTGAAGACATTTGGATCAGAAGCTCCATCTGGTAGGAATCCCTTCACCATATCTATTTTTTCCCTCATTTCAAGAGCTGCAAAATCCATATCAGTACCAAATTCAAGTTGAAGGATTATTAAAGAACTTCCCTCCGAAGATATAGAAGTGAGAGTATCTATATTTCCAACAGTGGTTAGTGAGTTTTCAAGGGGTCTAGTAACTAAATTTTCTATTTCTTCTGGACTTACTCCAGAATAGCTTGTAGATA
>CAYMUD010000278.1:0-2209 GCA_964393495.1 uncultured Clostridia bacterium
ATGATAGGAGCTAGTTGTGAATTGGGATAGCTATAACAATATTTTAAATAATAAAAATTTTATTAAATATAAGGGTAGAGTAAAGAAGGTTGTAGGCTTAACTATAGAGTCTTCTGGCCCTGAAGTTAATGTTGGGGATCTCTGTAAAATAAAAACTTCAACGGGTTCAATTAAATCTGAAGTTGTAGGTTTTAACGAAAAAGATTTGATATTAATGCCTTTAGACGATATGGCCGGTATTGGTACAGGTAATGCTGTAGAATCTACAAAGGAAGTAATTCGAGTCGCTGTTGCTGATTCCCTTTTGGGAAGAGTTTTAGATGGTTTAGGTAATCCTATAGATGATAAACCCCCCATTAATTCTAAAAAGTTCTACCCTATTCATAAAGATTCTCCCACTCCTATGCATAGATCAGATATTAAGGATGTTCTTTCTTTAGGAGTAAAAACTATCGATGCTTTACTCACTGTTGGAAAGGGACAAAGAATCGGCATTTTTGCCGGCAGTGGAGTAGGTAAAAGTACATTGATAGGCATGATAGCTAGAAATACTAATGCTGAGGTTAATGTAGTTGCCTTAGTAGGTGAAAGAGGTCGTGAAGTAAAAGACTTTATTAGAAAAGATTTGGGAGAAGAAGGCCTTAAAAATTCTGTAATAATAGCTGCTACATCAGACCAACCTGCTTTAGTAAGGTTAAAAGCAGCTTTTACTGCTACAGCTATTGCAGAGTACTTCAGAGATCAGGGTAAAGACGTCCTTCTAATGATGGATTCCCTTACAAGATTTGCTATGGCTCAAAGAGAAATAGGTTTGGCTGTAGGTGAACCTCCTGTTACTAGAGGATATACTCCTTCTGTTTTTGGTATAATGCCTAAGCTTTTAGAACGTTCTGGAAATACTTCAAAAGGTTCTATAACTGGAATCTATACAGTTTTAGTAGATGGTGATGATATGAATGAGCCCATCACAGATGCAGCAAGAGGTATTTTAGACGGACATATAGTTCTTTCAAGAAGTTTAGCTAACAAGGGCCACTATCCTGCTATTGACGTTTTAGGCAGTATCAGCCGTGTAATGAACGACATCGTCTCTGAGGAACACAAAAAAACATCAAGGAAGTTTAGAGAAACTCTAGCTACCTACCGAGAATCGGAAAACTTGATTAATATCGGTGCTTACGTGAAGGGTAGTAATGAAAAAATTGATTATTCAATAAAATGTATTAATAATATAAATAATTTTCTGACTCAAGAAGTTGGGGAGAATTTCACCTATAAAAGTACGCTTGAAAAACTGGAAAGGGTATTGATATAAAATGAATAAATATAAATTTGAATTTGAAGAGTTATTAAATATAAAAAGCCAAAAAGAAGATAATATTAAAAATAATCTTTCTAAAGAAAATAAAATTTTACAAGAAAAAAATGATAATTTGAAACGAATAATAGAATTAAAAAATGAAGAACAAAACAAATTCAATAATAAAGGTAAAACAATTAAAATATCTGATATTGAAATTTTTTACGACTATATAGATAAACTAGAAGAAAAAATAACTTTTCAAAAAAACAGTATTAAAGTACAAGAAAAAAAGGTCGATAATATAAGACAACATTTGCTTGAAATATCAAAAGAAAAGCAGATCTTAGAAAAAATTAAAGAAGAAGATTTAGAATACCATAAAAAAGAACTGCTGTATGAAGAACAAAAAACTAACGACGAAATAGTAAACTACAGATATTTTGTTGATAATATTTAAGGCCGGTTGGAGGTAAATAATGAGTGATGTACTATCCCAAAATGAAATAGACGCCCTTCTAAACGAGTTAAACTCGGGTGAAATAGATATCAACGAAATTGATAGCGAGGAAGAGGAAGTTAAAAAATATGACTTTAAACGTCCTAGTAAATTTGCTAAAGATCATATTAGAACCTTGAATATAATCCACGATAATTACGGCAAAGCCCTATCTACTTTGTTGACCAGATACTTAAGAGCCCCATTTAATATGGAGCTTATAACTATAGAAGTCCTTACTTATAGAGATTTCAGCAATTCAATATCTAATCCTTCTATTCTTTCTATAGTTGAACTAAATCCTTTAAATGGATCCATCGTTCTAGAAATCCCCCCTACTATAGCTTATGCAATCATTGATAGGGTTCTGGGAGGATATACGGACTCAAGTGAAAAAGTAAAGGATTTTA
>CAYMUD010000279.1:0-2209 GCA_964393495.1 uncultured Clostridia bacterium
ACTTTGATAAGATGAATTTTATAGAGAAAACTATAATTAAAAAAATAGCTAATACCTCTGAAAATCAAGAAGTTTTACATATTGAAAAAATTGAAAAATTTGCACTTTTTTTCAATAATCTATAAAAATAAGGATTAGCTTAAGCTAATCCTTATTTATTACTTTATTCATAAATATATCCACCAGTGTCGGGTCAAACTGTTCCCCTAGATTATCTATAAGTTCTTGAATTGCTTTTTCTTTACTTAAAGCCTTTCGATAAGGTCTATTCGACAGCATTGTATCCCATGAATCTACTATGGTTAGTATTCTAGCCCCTAAAGGTATTTCCTCTTTCTTCTTTCCTGACGGATAACCTCTTCCATCCCACCTTTCGTGATGGAAAAGAACATAAGTTGCAATATTTGAAAACTCTTTTGACACACTTAAGGCTTCATAACCCCAAGTAGTATGTTTTTTAATTTGATTAAATTCTTCTTCTGTAAGTTTCCCCGGTTTATTTAATATTGTTTCTGGAACCAATATTTTCCCTATATCGTGTACCAATCCTGCCCAGTATATATCTTCGATTTCCTTATTTTTCAATCCTACTAACTTAGCCATTTTTTTTGCTAATTCTGCAACACTTCTATTGTGGCCTGTTGTATATTTATCGTGATTTTCCAACATTTTCGTGAGTGATAAAACTGTATCTTGAACGTATTTAAGTTGTAATTCATTGTATCTTTTCATTGCTAAGTTTGATGAAGCCAACTTTTCAACTGAATTTAGTATTCTTTTACTATTTTTACTAAATTTTTTGTTGCTATCTTTAGCAACATCAATAGCAATAATTCCTACATTTTCGTTATTAACCTTTAGATATATAATTAAAGATTCTTTTATAGGTTTAATCAACTTTATAAAGTTTTCATATATATTTTTTGGTGTTTTTTTCTTATCAATTACTGAACAATTATTGATAAATTTTTGGTTCGATTCCGTTAAATACTCTTTCTTAACACAAGTTCTATTAAGTTTTTTTATATCATGTCCTACTGCTGCCTTAAAAATCACCTTGTCTTTTTCAATAATCAATACTTTACCATAATCTGCTTCTTCTATTAAGTTCACTGTATTGACTAGAAGTCCCTGGAGAAATTTATTTGAATTTTCTATATTTGTCAAATTTGAAGTAGTTTCTATAACGCTTTCCAATCTATTTGCCAAATTATCCAACTCTTTATTCTTCTTTTTTAATCTATTGTTAATATTAATTATTTTATCATCTCGTGCTTTTAAATCTCGTTCAAATTTACCTGTTACCTTTGTAAATTGATTTATATTATGAAGCCAGCTTTTTACCTCGTATTCTTCAATTTGATTATTTCTAAAGCCACCAGGATTTATATAATAAGGATTTTCATGGATATTATTCTTCCAAATTATATAAGGGTGAACCTCTATTATACTTCTTATCATTCCAATGCTAAATTTAGATATATTATATCTACACAAAGCAACTACTGGATATGAGTCAAAAATTCTATCGTTTAATTTCCATTCGTATTCTATAATTCTTTCTTTACCGTCTCTATAACTCAAAACCCAGCTAATCTCACCTGTAATAGCTAGTCCTGTAAAACCCTCTTGAACTGCCTTGATACTTTCATTCTTTAAAAATTCTACCATCTTATCTGGGTCAAACTCTTTATCCTTAGCATAGGCATCTTCTTTATTAAGGAAGAAAATTTGTTCTTTTTCCAGATAATTATCCAGATCTATACTTTTCTTTAAATACCAAATTAAAGTTTCTGTATCTGTATCTCCTGATATATACATGCATTTTTCTCCCGATTTTAATCGAGAAATTATAAAGGATGATATCTCATCTAAAATAGAGTTTTCCTCCTCATATAACAATACAATATGATCTCCTACCATGCTTTTTTTCAAATCTTTTTTTAGTGTACTCATTTAAACACCTTGCCTTAAACTATCTATATATTCTACTGAATAAGCCTTGTACAAATTATATTTGATTAATAAATACATAAATTTTACAAAATATTTTATTTTTATATTTTTACATTCTAGCTTTATTATACACTATTTTTGTATTTTTTAAAACAATTATAAAAATGTATTATTGATAAATTTAAACTTACAATTAGTGGTTTATGCTTGAAAGTTATTTAACAAAGTGTTATAATGCTTATTAAATGAAAGG
>CAYMUD010000280.1:0-2206 GCA_964393495.1 uncultured Clostridia bacterium
TCTCAAAGGTAAAACAAAGAGAGCTGGTTTCCTATTTTTTTGTCGTTTTTAGCAATGTATTTAAATATTTATTAGTATTGTATAGGGAAAAAATAATAAACATAATTATTTATTTAGACAAGTAGTTTTATTAAATTGAATAAGCATTGTTAAAAGTTCTTGACATGCCTACATACAACCTGTATACTGGTAATATAAAATAACCGGTATACAGGTTGTATGCCGATAAAAATAAATTATTAATTGGAGAGGATTAATATGTTAAAAAAATACACAAGCAAATCAGATGAAGCATATGAAATTATAAAAAATAAAATTCTTAGTAATGAACTTAAGGATGGCGAAGTTATTTCTGAGAATCTTTTTGCAGAAGAATTAGGTATTAGTAGAACACCTGTAAGAACTGCATTTCAAAAACTTGAGATGGAAGGATTTATTAAAATTTATCCATCAAGAGGAGCAATTGTACAGGAAATGTCTCTTGAAGAATCTAGGGAAATATACGATTTAAGATTAGCAATTGAAACATTTATTGTTAAAAAAGTATTTGATAATATCACAAAAAAAGATATAGAAAATTTAAGACAAATCGTAAAAAAACAAAAAGAGGCTTTTAATGAAGGAGACACTAAAAGTTATATAGAAAGTATGAAGTATGATATGGAGTTTCATTCCTATTTTTTAAGTATTTATAAAAATGAAAAGATAAATCAGATATTTAAATCATATATGGAAAAAATGACTTCTTTTGGATATATAGCACTTATTAAACCGGGGCGTTTGAGTGCAACACTTAAAGAACATAAAAAAATAATTGATTGTATTGAAAAAAAAGATCTTAATTCTGCAGTCGAAAGTCTTGAATTTCATCTTGAAAACGGAAAAAGTAATGCTTTTCATTAAAATTTGATTAATAAAATCAACTTTTATAATTAAAAATTTATATGTGGAGGTGAACAGTAAGGTTTAAAATATAAACAGCTGGAAAAGGTTTTGAAAATAAAATTTGGAGGGAAATCATGAAAGAAAGAAAAAAAATTATTTTATTACTTGTTACTTTATTAGTTTTAACATCAGTGCTTTCTACTGGATGTAGTGCTGAAGCAGAAAAAAAAGAGGTTAAAAATCTAAAATTTGGTATTGCAGTTTCTGAAAACTCAACATGGTATGAGGGTGCATTAAAATTTGGAGAAATAATAGAAGAAAAAACAGATGGAAGATATGTTGTGGAAATATATCCAAGTGATCAACTTGCATCTGGCAATATAATCAAAGGTCTTGAATCAGTTCAAATGGGAGCAACAGATATAGATATGCGTTCTTCAATTATCTATTCAACTATAGACCCTAATTTTTCTGTTCCTTTGATGCCTTGGTTAATACCTTCTTATGAAAAAGCTGATGCAGCTCTAGAAGGCAAGGGTGGAGAAATGTTATTTGACTTACTTAGAGAAAATGGAGTTGAACCTCTTGCTTTTGGAGAATCAGGCTATAGACAAATAACAAATAGTGAAAAACCAATAAAGAGTATAGAAGATATGAATAATCTTAAAATTCGTGTACCATCTATGAAAATGTTTATATCCTTATTTACTACCTTAGGAGCGGACCCTACTTCAATTAACTTTGGAGAATTATTTGCAGCATTACAACAGGGAACTGTTGATGGTCAAGAAAATCCTCCTGATGTAATTGCTTCAGCAAAAATAGAAGAAGTACAAGATTATATGACAATATGGAATGCGTCTTACGATCCAATAATTATGGTGGCAAGCAAAGATATATGGGAGTCTCTTGATGATTCAGATAAGACCATTTTTAGTGAAGCAGCAACTGAGGCTATGGAATATCAAAAGGAACTTGCTAGATCAAAAAATAGTGAACTTATAGAACAATTTAAAGAAAAAATGGAAATAACAGAATTAACAGAAGAACAAATGGACGAGTTTCGTAAAGCAGCACAACCTGTTTATGATGAATATGAAGACATAGTAGGAATCGAAATATTAGAAGCTTTTGGATATTAAAATAATTTATTAGAAATATTTATTTTAGGGATACATTACTGAAATATAATGTATTCCTAATTACAAAAATCTTTATTAGTTTAGGAGTGTTAATATTGAAAAAATTTGATTATATAGAAGAATTTTTATTAGTTTTATCTTTATCGATTATGGTTATTATAAATTTTGGAAATGTTGTT
>CAYMUD010000281.1:0-2202 GCA_964393495.1 uncultured Clostridia bacterium
TAGTAGAATAATTTTTTTTAACATATACTGATAATAATTATCAATAAATATTATAAAAGCAGTATATTTTCAAAAATAAATTTGGAGGTTTATTTAAATATGTCAGTGGGTATAAAAGAAAAAACAATTAATATAGCTTTAGTAGGTAATCCTAACAGTGGAAAAACAACACTGTTTAACGAACTTACGGGTAGTACGCAGTATGTAGGTAATTGGCCGGGAGTAACGGTAGAAAAAAAAGAAGGAAAAATAAAAAAAACAAAGAATAAAATTAACTTAGTAGATTTACCTGGAATATATTCTTTATCATCATATACTATGGAAGAAATAGTAGCTAGAGATTATATATTAGATGAAAAACCGGATCTTATAATAAACATAGTAGATGCAACAAATATTGAAAGAAATTTGTATTTAACAACACAGATATTAGAATTAGGAGTACCAGTTTTAGTTGCACTAAATATGATGGATGTAATAGAAAAAAACAAAGACAAAATAAACTTAGAAGAGATAGAAAGTCATTTAAATGCAAAGGTAGTTCCAATCTCAGCAAGTAGAGGAAAAGGCATAGAAAATTTAATCAGCACTCTTGAAGAAATGGCTACAATATCTCCTGATTTGGCAAACATTGATTTTTATAGTAAGGATATCCAACAAGAAGTAAATAAAATAGAAAATTTCATCGAAGAAATAGCAAATGAAAATAAGGTAAACAAAAGATGGTTGGCGGTTAAATTGTTGGAACAGGACAGTCACACTTTATCAAAATTTGAGATAGATGAGGAAATAAAAGGTTATATTGTAAAAATAAAAGAAAAAATCGAAGAAATTGAAGATGATGATATGGAAAGTATCATCGCAAATGAAAGATATATATTTATAAATACTATAGTAAAAAAGACTGTCAAAAAAACAAAAAGACAAGAACTAACAAATTCAGATAAAATAGATAAGATATTGACCAATAGATTTTTCTCCGTTCCTATATTTTTAGCTGTGATGTTCATAGTTTATTATGTATCTATTCAAACTCTAGGTGACTATACTATAGGATGGGTAGAAGGTGGTATCGAATATTTTGCAGGATTAGTTTCTTCAGGATTGATGGCTTTAGGAGTTACAGAATTCATACATGCTTTGGTAATAGATGGAGTAATAGGTGGAGTAGGTGCAGTACTTGTATTCGTACCTCAAATAATGATATTGTTTTTCTTTATATCGGTATTAGAAGATACTGGATATATGGCTAGAGTAGCTTTCGTAATGGATAAATTTTTTAGAAAATTTGGACTTACAGGGAAATCTTTCATCCCTCTACTTATAGGATCGGGATGTTCAGTACCTGGAATTATGGCTACAAGGACATTAGAAAATGAAAAAGATAGAAAGCTTACTATATTGTTAACACCATTTATATCTTGCGGAGCAAAATTGCCAATATATGTAATGTTTGCAGCAGCATTTTTTCCCAACAACAGCGGAATGGTTGTATTTACCATATATATGCTTGGCATAGCTGTAGCTATCCTATCAGGAATTTTATTAAAAAATACTTTATTCAAAGGAGCAGTAGCACCTTTTGTTATGGAGCTACCACCTTATAGAGTACCTACATTGAAGGGTCTATTTATTCATATGTGGGATAGAGGAAAAGACTTCCTAAAAAAAGCTGGAACTATAATCTTTGCAGCAGCAGTTTTAATATGGATGATGCAGACTTTCAGCTTTAATTTTTCAATAGTAGAAAACCCATCAAATAGTATTCTAGCAGGAATAGGTAGATTTATAGCTCCAATTTTTAGACCATTAGGATTTGGAGACTGGATTTCTGCAGTAGCTATTTTTACTGGATTTGTAGCAAAAGAAGTTGTAGTTGCTACCTTAGGAGTACTAACAGGAGTGGGAGAAGTAGCAGAAGATGCTCCGGAATTAATCTCCAGTATTCAAGTACTATTTACACCAGCCAAGGCGTGGTCATTTATGGCCTTTAATCTACTGGCAGCTCCTTGTATAGCTGCTATAGGCACAATGAAAAAAGAATTTAATTCTTGGAAGTGGACCTTGTTTGCAGTATCATATCAAACAGGCATAGCCTATATAATAGCAATGATAATATACCAAGTACTTAAATAATTAATTAGCCCTCCTAAATATATATAATATAAAGATGAGTCCTGCAGTTATTACTGCAGGATTTAT
>CAYMUD010000282.1:0-2192 GCA_964393495.1 uncultured Clostridia bacterium
TATGCCAATCATTTAGTATAGAATTAAAATAATTAATATTTGGATTAGGTATTTTACTTGAATTTTCTAATGCCTTTAAGACCATATCTATAGAAAAATCCCATTCAAAAAACCATTTATCAATTATATCCATTTCACTTTTGGTTAATTGTCTACCTGAAAAACCTAGTGAGCTTTTAATTTTTTTGTAATATCCGTAAATTTCTGATTGCTTTTCAAAATAATCACCGAGATCTTCAATGGTTTCTATGTTACTATCATACCAAGAAGACAGGACGGATTCTATATATTTTAAATTTTTAACTTTTTTACGTTCAATGCAGAATATAAATCCTTGAATTATAATAATATTATTGAAGGAATATTTTTCTTTCCAAGATAAAACTTTTCTTTTTTCGTTAAAGGTTAGTTCTCTTCCAAGGGTTTTTCTTAATTCTTGGAACATCTCTTTGGTAGATTCCTTTTTATTTGATGCTACCAGGTCATTAAATGTTACTTCTTTTGTATTTGAATTAGATTTGTAAACTTTTTCTACATATAGTTGCTTAAGGTTTAAGAATTCGATATCATATCTGCCGGTATTGCTGTAGTGTTTTCTTATAATACCTTGTTCTTCCCAGTAAGACCAAGCTTCATCTATTTTTTCTTCAGATATGTTAAGGTTTTTAGAAATAGATATATTGCTAAATTCATCTTCTACATCTTGTGAATATTTGTATCCTAGAATATATACCTTTACGAAAAGACCTTTAGCTTGGGGCATAAAGTCGTTTATGAAAATATTTTCAAAATTAGTGTTTCCTAAATCCATTTTCTGTTTTTCTTTATAAAAACTCATATTATCAGTCCTTGTATTAAAATCATTTTTTTTATTATAACATATTATAGTATATAATTTAATCAATTAAAAAAACATTATATTATGGAATATATTATTAAGAAAAGCGTGCATTTAATGTTGCAATTTTTAAATTGTAATTAATACTAAAATAAATTTGATAATTTTTGCTGTAGATATTATAATAATAGATGTGGTCTGAAAAAAAATGACCTTTTAATTTAACCAAGTGGTTAAATTAATAAAGTATATGAAAAAAAGAGTGGAGATAGCCTATGAAAAGATTGCCAGCAGATTTCTTTGAAAATAATAAAATATTTAATAATCTATATTTTAGAAGAATTTCAGCGCTATTACTAGTGACAATTATAGTGTTGAGTATTTCTCATGTTCATAATATTAGATATTTGCAAGCCCAGGCACAGGCACTTCATGAAAAAGAGACTAGATCTAAAGAAATATATATTGATGGAGAATATATAGGAGAGTTAAGAAGCGAGGAAGTATATAGCGATATTTTAATTCGTATTAGAGAAAGCCTGCAGCACAGGGAAGGTATGGATGTAAAAATCCTAAATGATATAGATTTAGTAGATTCTCATGCTGAGGATGAAGAACTTACCAGTAAAAATACTGTTCTTAATGATATTAGAAGTAAATTGGAATACGAAATTGTGGCTTATGGAATAGAAGTAGATGGAGAAATTATTGGTACCTTACCGTCCAAAGATTTGGCAGATCAGTTAATAGAAGACATTAAAAAGCCATATTACGAGATGACTAAGGATTCTGATACTGTAGAAATCGAAATAGCTCAAGATGTGAGGATTAAAGAAGTGCAAGAACCAAAAAAAGAACTAGATAACTACGACGAATTGCTATACTACGTTCAAAAAGGAACAACAGTGGAAAAAACTCACATTGTTGAAAAAGGAGAAAACTACTGGACTATTTCAGACAAATATAATATATCAGTTTCAGATTTAATCACTGCTAATCCGAATGTAAATTCAAACTTGATACATCCTGGCGATGAGTTAAGCCTAGTAATACCAAAGCCTTACATAGGAGTAAAAACAAAAGAAGTAGCAGTTTATGAAAAAAAAGTATCCTATGAAACGGAATACGAAAAGGTTTCTTGGTTGTATAATGATGAGTACCAGACAAAAAGAAATGGTGAATACGGGGTAGTAGAAGTTAAGGCTGAAATAATAAAAGAAAACGGTGTAGAAATAAGTAGAAATATAATTGAAGAAAAGACTATGGAAGAACCGGTAACAGAAATATTGTATAATGGTTCAAAAGAGCCGCCACCTAAAAAGGGTACAGGATACTTTAATAATCCACTGCCAAC
>CAYMUD010000283.1:0-2190 GCA_964393495.1 uncultured Clostridia bacterium
AGGAAATAGATGAAATAAATATTAAAAAAGCGACTCTTAAAGCTATGAAAATAGCAGTAGATAAATTGGAAAAAGCTCCAGATATACTGCTTATTGATGCTGAAAAAATTCAAATGGCTATACCTCAAAAAAGTGTGATAAAAGGTGATCTTTTATGCCATGGTATTTCATCGGCTTCTATATTAGCTAAGGTTGAGAGAGATAAAATCATGACGGACTTAACTAGAGAGATTCCTTATTTAGACAACTTCGATATAAAGAGCAATAAAGGTTACGGAACTAAGAAACACATAGAAGCAATAAAAAAATACGGTCCAACAAAATACCATAGGAAAACTTTTTTAACTAAAATACTCGATAAAAATGAGCAGATAACTATATTTGAAGGATACTAAATTGAATAAAAAGGAAATAGGAAATAGATATGAAAAGATTGTTGAAAAACATATAGAAAAAAGAGGTTATAAAATTCTTGAAAGTAATTATAGAAATTTTATTGGAGAAATTGATATTATTGCAAAATATAATGAAGCAATAGTATTTATAGAGGTAAAATCAAGAAAAACAAAACAATACGGGCTCCCAAGGGAAGCTGTAACAAAAAGAAAAATAGATAAAATTAGAAAATGTAGTTTATTGTATTTAAGAGATAATAATATCTATGACAGTCCTTTAAGGTTTGATGTAGTAGAAGTATATATAAATGAAAAGAAAATAAATCATATAAAAAATGCTTTTTAAAAGGAATGCTGATATCAGCATTCCTTTTAAATATACTTTAAGATTTTACTACACTATTCCTTGATCGGACATTGCATTAGCTACGTTTATAAATCCGGCGATATTTGCCCCGGCAACATAGTTGCCTTCCAAGTTATATTCTTTAGCTGCCTCTTTGGAAATTTCGAATATGTTTACCATAATTTCGTTTAATTTCTTATTAACTTCTTCAAAAGACCAAGACAACCTCATACTGTTTTGAGACATTTCTAAAGCAGAAGTTGCAACACCTCCAGCATTAGCAGCTTTAGCAGGGGCTAATAAAATATTATTTTCTAAAAAATAATTAACGGCTTCGTTTGTACAAGGCATATTAGCACCTTCTCCAACAGCTAGAGTACCATTTGCAACGATTTTCTTAGCGGACTTTATATTTATATCATTTTGTGCTGCACAAGGTAGTGCTAAGTCACATTTAACAGACCATAATTCTTGTTGATTTTCGTGATATTCTGCCTGAGGGTGATAATTAATATATTCGCTAATTCTTTTACGTTCTACTTCTTTTACTTTTTTTATTGTATCTAAATCAATACCAGTGTTGTCTATTATATACCCTTTAGAGTCTGACATAGCGATAATTTTAGCACCTAGTTGTTGTGCTTTTTCACAAGCATAGATGGCAACATTACCTGAACCAGATATTACAACAGTTTTATCTTTTAAAGTTAAATTATGATAATTTAACATTTCTTTCATAAAATAAATCAATCCATAACCAGTAGCTTCTTTTCTAACAAGAGATCCACCATAGTTTAAACCTTTTCCTGTTAAAACTGCTGGTTGGAATTCATTTTTGACTCGCTTGAATTGACCGTATAAATATCCGATTTCTCTTGCACCAACACCTATATCTCCTGCAGGTACATCAACATTTGGTCCAATATGCCTGTAGAGTTCAGTCATAAAACTCTGGCAAAATCTCATTATTTCACCATCAGATTTTCCTTTGGGATTAAAATCGGAACCACCTTTACCTCCTCCAATAGGCAATCCAGTAAGAGAATTTTTAAATATTTGTTCGAAACCCAAAAATTTGATAATTCCTATATATACACTAGGATGGAATCTTAATCCTCCCTTATATGGTCCTATAGTACTGTTGAATTGGGTTCTGTAACCTCTATTTACCCGCACTTGATTACTATCATCTACCCAGGCAACTCTAAAAGAAATAGTCCTTTCAGGCTCTACTATTCTTTCAAGTATTCCTGACTTTTCAAATTCCGGATGTTTTTCCAATACTGGTTCAATTGAATGAAAAACCTCTTCGACAGATTGTAAAAATTCAGGTTCGCAAGAATTTCTAGATTTTACCTCTTTTAATACTCTATCAATATACTTCATATAAATCTCCTTTCTTACTATTTAAAACATTATATAACTTTTTATTAATATAAATCAAATATT
>CAYMUD010000284.1:0-2185 GCA_964393495.1 uncultured Clostridia bacterium
AAATTATATTTACACTCATTTTTTAGTACTCCTCCTCTATCATTTCAATAAATGCCTCAGTACGAACTTCTAATTGACCTACATTTGACATTAATTCTTCACGGTCTAATGTAAGCATAGGTATATTAGCCTTCTTCATTAAATCATTGAGGTAAAAACCTTCTCCACCCCAACACTCACAATTCTGTAGCTTCTCATAGATAATTCCCTCAACTTTATACTCCTCAACCATATTCTGAATTACCTCATGTAACTCATCGTGAAGATCTATCATTCTAGGGCATACAGGTCTTGTAAGATAAGACTTAGCTATAGAACCAAGCACATCATTATTGTCTAGTTCCACCGGCTCCCAAAGGTATCTACTTCCAAAGCACAGAGCATCGGCTACTATTAATCCTCCCTTATCTTCAATTACCTTCATATACTCAGGATTATCTAATGCACTACCAATAACCATCAGACGTGTACGATTAGTAGTAATCGGAGTTCTATTCTTAGCATCTTCTAGAAAATCCTTCAAAAGTACATTAAACTCTTCTTTTGGCATTGAAGCGGCTGCTAGAGTTATTTTAAGGGTATCTGTACCACTAATAACTGGATTTTTTGCCATACGAAGCTCATATAGTTCTCTAATTAGTCTTCTAGTTTCATTATACAAGTCAACAGATGCCTTTAATTTTTCGTCAGTAATTTTTACACCAGCAAATTTCTCAATGCCTTCCTTTATATCCTTAAGCTCATTTTTATAGTAATCTAAACTAAGATCGTTTACTAATCTTGGAGCCGCTGAAATATGTATATAATGATCTTTCTTATCGGGGTCAATATAATTCCAATTATCATAAATACGTGTAGCCATCATACAACCATCAGTTGCAATCAAACCGTCCAAATCATAAGTTTCATCTATCAAATACTGAAGACATGAACTGGCAAAGCTACAACTTAAGCTAGACATCCAAGTTTCAGCCTCACTATTGTCTTCACAACCAGTAGCTCTTACACGAATAGGTAGCATCCCTGCTGCATGAATAATTTCTTCAGGCACATGACAGCAAATAGTACCTATTACCTTTTTTCCCTGAGCCTTCCACTCTTTTATAGACTCATTGGATATACTTGTGTCAAATAATTTTTCAAATTTCATAGTTTCACTCCTCCTTAAATCAAATAGTAATTTTAATACTTTCGATTTATTTTTTATTATTTTAACAGATTATTTCAATTATAAATTTAAAATTTATATAAAACATCTATTATTAACCTCACCTAATAATTCAACTAATTGGACTTGAAATCATACTTTCCAAATAGATACTTAGGCACTTTTCTTTTTTAGTAATTCCTTCGCAATTATAGCTGCACCTAAGGCACCTGCAATCTGAGTATCCAACTTAGGCTTAATAGCCTTAACACCCAAAATACGTTCGATTCTACGGGTTACACCGACATTTTTAACAATACCTCCAGTTATAGCAAGATCTTTTTCCATGCCATTTCTTTCCAAAAGCCTAGCTACCCTTATTGCCATTGCATGGCAGTAAGCAGCTAATACCCTTTGCTTTGTCCAACCAGCTCTCATAAGATTTGTTGCCTCTGTTTTAGCAAAGATAACACATGTACTTGAAACTGGCGGTGGTTCCTCCTCTATATCAAAAGACATTTCACCAATATTCTCAACTTTTACACCTAATAAGTCAGCTATGACTTCCATTCCTCGACCAGTTCCAGCAGCGCACTTATCGTTCATCATAAAGGATTTTACCTTCCCTCTTTCATCGCAATGAATTGCCTTGCAGTCTTGACCTCCCATGTCCAAGACAGTACGAACGCTTGGTCCATATATAGCATTTGCTCCACGTGCATGACAAGTGATTTCAGTTATATTTTTATTAGAAAACGGTACATTAACACGACCATAACCAGTCCCAATAGTATAATCCAAATCATCAATAGTAAGATTTGTACCTTCCATTGCCCACTTTATTGCATCTATTGCTGAGTTAGGACTATTAGAACCTGTACGCATACTAGAATAAGCATAAAGTTCCCCATCAGCTAAAATTACAGCCTGAGTACTAGTAGAACCAATATCTATCCCCGCAGTAATAAGTCTACCGTGCCAATTTTGAATTTCAGGATTTTTCCAATTTGATTCTTTCCATCTCCAATATTCAACTTC
>CAYMUD010000285.1:0-2175 GCA_964393495.1 uncultured Clostridia bacterium
CCATCTATTATTGCTAATTCTTCATTTGTTTTGAAACTATACATGTTTTTTCTTACTTCAGTTACCAGTTTACCAGATGCACCATTTCCAATTTTTAAGTTTGCATTTGAAAAAAATTCCTTATTCAATTTTTCAACTCTTGTTGTTCCCGAGGAATCATCTTCCATTCTAATAGCTTTTCTTCCCTGATCATCAGTAACAGGGCAAAACCTTTCACACACTCCACAGCCTTCACAATAATTAATATTTACAACTCCATCTTTTATTGCATTAAATCTGCATAATTCTTCACATTTTCCGCAATCGATACATATATCATCATATTTAAAAGCCTTCTTAAGTCCAAAGTAAGGTTTTTCTTCTAAAATTTCTGTATCTTCAAATATCAATTTTACATTAGGAGCATCAACATCACAGTCGGCAAACATTTTATTTTTTGATAGTTTTATTAGAGATACTGCTAATGTAGTCTTGCCAGTACCGCCTTTACCACTTAATATAACCAACTGCTTCATTGTTTTACCTCCTCTTCAATTTTATCTAAAACCTTTTTACTTATTGCTTCAACTTTTATTTTGTCAAAAATTTCCTTAAATATCCCTTCAAACCTTTTGCTTTCTCTAGCTACAATGTGTCCATTAGAGTTTAATTTCCCAATTTCTTCGTCATACGGGATTTTATCTAATAATTTTATATTATTTTTTAAGCAAAATTCTTCAGCAATTTTTGAGTCTCCCATATCTTTGTTTATAACTGCTCCATATGGAATATCAAATATTTTTACTAATTCGTAAACGAGATTTATATTATGAACTCCAAATTTTGTAGGCTCAATTACAAGTAAAGCATAATCGCTACCTTTTATACTTTCCATAACCTGACAAGAACTACCTGGAGGACAATCTACTATGTTATTTTTGCTGTAATCCATATCTTCAAGTAATTTTTCAATTATAGGAACTCCCGTTGCCTCTCCTATGTTAAGTTCTCCAGTTTTTACTTTAATATTTCCAGATGTTCCTACTTCAACTTTACCTATGTTTCTATTAACTTCCTTGATTGCCTTTTCTGGACATAAGAGAGTGCATCCCCCACAAGAATGACATAATTCTTTAAATATTTTGATTTTTCCTCCTACATAAGCAAGAGCATTAAACTCACAAAAATCTACACATTCTTTACATCCGGTACATTTTTCTTGGTCGAAAACAGGTACTGGTACATCCACATTTTCTATTTTAGAGTCCTTTGCTTTAAGGAAAAGGTTGCCGTTGGGTTCTTCTACATCACAGTCAATATAAACACTATTTGATGCTACCTGTGCTAGATTAACTGATAAAAAGGTTTTGCCTGTTCCTCCTTTTCCACTTAATACTGATATTTTCATTATTTTCCTCCGTGATTATGGAATCCTGAATGTACTTCTTGGAGTACTTCTAATTCTCCTTTATTATATTTATCTATAATTTTTTCAACTGTAATGTCTTCAGCTTTTAAAATCTTAATATTTGCTGCACTTAATACATCTGCTGCATTTTTACCGCACTGGTAGGTAACTACTGCATCAGCTCCACTATCTGCAACACACTGTGCTGCAGTTATGCCTGCTCCTCCAGCTGCTGAAGCTCCATCATTTTCTATGACATCAAATTCCTTTGTTTCTACATCAACTACAAGAAATAATTGTGTCCTTCCAAAAACATCCTCTACTTTACTGTTTAAATTTCTATCTTTTGCTGGTACTGCTATTCTCATTATTAAATTCTCCTTTTCATTATTTATTTTTGCCTTATGCCATCTTAGACATTTTCCTCCTTGATACTTGTCACATTTTTTATCACAGGCACTACTTCCACAGTTGAAAACATAATTCCCACCACTTATTTTGATTTTTTTTCCGTTAATTAAAGCATTTGAAATTTTTTTTCTTCCAGAAGATATAATCCTTTGGTAAGTACCTCTTGATACTTTCATCTCTTTAGCTGCTTCTATCTGATCCATTTCTTCTATGTCTGATAATCTCATGGCTTCTAATTCTACTATACTTAAAAAAACCACTACATTTGTATCAATTTTAGGTATGAATTCTAAGTTTTCAGGTATATATGCTACTTTTCTAAATTTTTTTGGCCTAGACATATAATCACCTCTTTGTTATGTGCATATGCTCATTAT
>CAYMUD010000286.1:0-2171 GCA_964393495.1 uncultured Clostridia bacterium
TTTATATTTGGTAAATTTATTGATTCTTTAATTATTGGTATGATAGCTTTTGTTGTAATGAATGTTATTATACAGACTCCTTATCCAATAATTTTAGCTATAGTTATAGGTATTACCAATATGATACCTTATTTTGGTCCCTTTATTGGTGGAGTGCCGGCAACAATAGTAACATTGCTGTTGGATCCTGTTAAAGGGCTCTGGATGATACTTTTCGTAATAATTTTACAGCAGTTTGACGGATGGGTATTAGGACCTAAGATTTTGGGTATACAATTGGATTTAAAGCCTGTCTGGATTATCACAGCTATACTTATAGGTGGAGGATTATTTGGCTTGTGGGGAATGTTTTTTGCTACACCATTTGCTGCCCTAATAAAAACCATGTTTAATAAATATGTGGATATAAAATTGAAAGATAAAAATATATATTTAGAAAATGAAAACAACTAAATTTGGAATCTATTTTGCATGTGGACAAATGTTTGCGAATGTTTGATAATGTGGATAAAACTGTTGAAAAGTCCTTAAAAAGGACTTTTTTTGTGGACAAATCCTTATAATTACTAGCAAACTAACCATTAAAAGAAGAATGCAACTGTGGATAACTTATTTATTATGTTTACTTGAGGAGCTAGTGTATGTTTGGAAATAAAAGATACCGTACATTAAACTATGAATTGAAAAAAACATTCGGTAAAAAAGTTATTAAACTTTCTATTGATGGCGGATTCACATGTCCAAATAGAGATGGAACTATAGGAAATAAAGGGTGCTTGTTTTGTAGTGAAGAAGGTTCAGGAGAATTTGCAGGAGATAGAAGAAAAACTATTACCAATCAGATGATTCAGCAGAAAAAACTTCTCGAGAAAAAATGGAATACTGATTTGCTTATACCCTATTTCCAATCTTTTACAAGTACATATGACAGTGTTAAAAATCTAAAAATAAAGTATGACGAAGCAATAAGTTTCAAGGGTTCATTAGGATTAGCATTGGCAACTAGACCGGATTGCTTGGAAGATGAAAAAATACAACTTTTATCTGAATATTCTGAAAAGTATTTAGTATGGGTGGAATTAGGACTGCAAACAATACATAAAAATTCTTCTGAATTAATTAGAAGAGGATATAATTTGGAAATATTTGAAGATGCTTTAAAAAGACTTAACAAGAAAAATATTAAGACGGTGGTACACTTAATAGTAGGGTTACCAGGAGAAAGCAAAAGTGATATAATGGAAACGATAAAATATATAAGTAATCAAAAAATCTGGGGAGTTAAATTTCATCTTCTTCATGTTTTAAAAAATACTGATTTGGAAGAGTATTACTATAAGAAAAAATTTGAACTTTTAGAAAAAGAAGAATATATAAATATTATATGCGATTCATTAGAATTATTAAGGGATGATATAGTTGTACATAGACTTACAGGAGATGGTAGAAAATCGGATTTAATAGGACCTAGATGGAGCTTAGATAAATTAAGAGTGTTATCTGGGATAGATATGGAACTGAAAAGAAGAAATACATATCAAGGAATTTATTATATACCCCAAAAATAATTTTTTATTTATCGAATGTTATGGTAACGGGAGGCCTTTATGGAAATCAAAAAACTTCAACAAGAGGTTATGGAAGTAAAAGAAGGCAAAATAGATATAAATATCTTAATAAAAAAATATAAACCATTTATATTTAGTACTGTTAAAGAATTTAAAGGAAGATATATTGATGAAAGTGATGAACTTAGTACGGTAGGAATGCTTGCTTTTAAAGAAGCAGTAGATAGTTTCGATCCTCAAAAAGGGAGTTTTTATTCCTTTGCAAAAAAAGTCATTAAACTTAGGCTTATAGATTACTATAGAAAAAATAAAAAAAGAAATGAAAAAATAATACCGATTCTTGAGGACGTAGAATATAAAAATAAGCTTAGTAAAATCGAAATTGATTATTCTATTGAAAAATACCTAAAAGAAGAAGAATCTAAATTAAGAAAAGAAGAAATAAAAGAATTCATCAAAGAATTAAAAGAATATGATATAAGTTTAAAAGAACTTGAGAACTTATCACCTAGAAAAAAACAATTAAAAGAAATGTATTATAAAACTTCAGAATATGTAATTCAAAATAAAAATTTATATAATGATTTTACTCAATCTCACAGG
>CAYMUD010000287.1:0-2136 GCA_964393495.1 uncultured Clostridia bacterium
GCATCCTTAAATCTTACTCCTACTACTTTTATCATCTATTTTAAACCTCCTGTATTTTAAAAAGCATATTATCTATAATTAGGTTGTAATTTACATTTTTATTAAAATCATCATAAGTTTTTTGTACGACATCATAAATTTCTGCTAATCTAATTGAATTTTTTCCTCTACTGTG
Source organism: uncultured Clostridia bacterium (assembly GCA_964393495.1). GTDB lineage: Bacteria > Bacillota > Clostridia > Tissierellales > Dethiosulfatibacteraceae > UBA8670. The sequence continues at coordinate 176 of CAYMUD010000287.1, forward strand.
TTTTTTTAAAATTTCTATTTTATCACTGTTAACAATCATACCACTAATATTTTCTTTTTCAAATAATACATCTCTAAACCAAACTATAAGTATATCAAGAATTTCATCTATATTGTCTTTCCTGTCCTTAAAATATTTTTCGTAGTCGAATATCACACTTTTACCATTTTCAAAGATTTTATCTACTATATCTACTATTTCATCTCTATATATTAAAGTTTTATCTTCTCCTTTGGAAATTTTCAAAGCTTTATATACATTTCCTTTAGAATATCCCGATAGCAGTTTAGCTTTTTCTTTTTCTATTTTATATTCTTCTATCAGAATTTTTTCTACTTCTCTATGTCCCAACATATCAAAATTTATAATTTGACACCTTGAAACTATAGTATCTAAAAGCAAATCTCTATTGACTGTAATCATTATTATTATAGTATCTTCAGGCGGTTCTTCCAAAGTTTTCAAAAAAGTATTTGCTGCCTGCAGTGTCATTTTATGGCTATCATCTATAATATATATTTTCTTTTTTGATTCATATGGCTTCATATATATACTACTTTGAAGCTCATCAATATCCTTTCTTTTTATACTATTCTCATCTAATTTAAGAATATGTATATCGGGATGACTATCTGCATTTGCTTTTTTGCAAGAAGAACATATTTCACAGGGTTTTTCCTCTGAGTTTTGACATAGAATTAGCTGGGCAAACACCTTTGCTACTTCCAACTTTCCTATGTTTTTTGGACCTTCAAATATATACCCATGTGTTAGATTATCTTTTTTTACAGAATTAGTCAAATAATACTTTATCCTGTCCTGTCCTACAACACTATCAAACTGCATAATAACTCCCATTATAATTTTATAAAATCATCAACCTCAACTATAAATACTGTAGCTCCACCTATTTTTACATTTATTGTTCTAGATACAAAACCACTGGAACTTGTATATGCATTTGGAACTGCTGCTGTTGTAACCTTTTCTCTTGTTTTGCATTCTTCTTTAATTATTTCTAAAACTCCATCAACTTTTTCTTTCTCAACACCAATTAATAGTGTTGTATTTCCAGAACTTAAAAATCCTCCAGTAGAAGCTAATTTTGTAAGCATATAATTCTTTTGCCTTAATTTTTTAACTAATTTATGGGAATCTTCATCCTGTATCACAGCTATTATTAGTTTCATTATTACTTCCTCTCCAATATTTTATTTATTAAAACTTTTACATCATCATATATTTCTTCTTTAGATCTATCTGCATCAACTTTTGATATCTCTGGAAATATTTCTATTATTTTTTTATACCCCTGATACACTTCTTGGTGAAAGTTGATATTTTCAATTTCTAACCTATCTAATTCACCATCATTTTTCTTTCTCATAAGAGCTTTTTGGGGATCTATGTCTAGAAATATTACAAGGTCTGGATAAACACCTTGTATAGCAAATTCATTAAAATACTTTACTACATCTATTCCCAACTTTCTTCCTATTCCCTGATAAACAATACTGCTGTAGTAAAATCTTTCACAGATTAGGTCTTTTCCTGATTCAATAGTAGGCCTTATTTTTTCGCTAACATGTTGAGCTCTAGAAGCTGCATAAAGTAAAGCTTCTGCTTCATTTCCCATTTCTTCATTACCTACGTCTAATATTATATCTCTAATTTTTTCACCAATATTTGTTCCTCCTGGTTCTCTTGAAAACTCTATTTTATGTCCTTTCAACTTTAAATATTCTGCCATAAAATTTGCTAAACTACTTTTACCAGAACCATCTGGTCCTTCTAATACAATAAATAACCCTCTATCCAAATCAGTCATCCTTTCCCTTAAGTATGGATATGCAATTTTCTTCTATACCTAAAATTTCTATATTTTCTCTTATTAATTTTTTTAAATACTTTACAGTTTTTTCTATTATGATTTCTCCAGGACATATTATAGGTATACCTGG
>CAYMUD010000288.1:0-2126 GCA_964393495.1 uncultured Clostridia bacterium
AATTTTTCTATTAATTCATTTGCATAATTTCTTATTTCATCAAATTTTATAAATCCATTTTTTTGAAATTTAGGTTCCCAGTACCTCTGTAAAACCATATTTTGCTCTAAAGTATAATCTAGTACAAGTCCGTATTTATGTCTATCTTCCGGAATGTGACTCATTCCAGCTACAGATCTATTCCTTATAGATGCCTTTGTAATATCTTCCCCACACAATGTAATTTTCCCTGAATCAATTTTTTCTAATCCCGTTAAACCGTGAACAAATTCTGTTTGACCATTTCCATCTATTCCCGCAAGACAAACAATTTCTCCAGCTCTAACATCTAAAGACAGATTTTTTACTGCATTATTTTGATGAACTTTAGATTGTACAGTCATATTTTCTATTGATAGAATTAAATCTTCAGGTTTGCTAATTTCTTTTTCTACATTAAAATTTATATCTCTACCAACCATCATCTTAGAAAGTTCTTCTTTTGATGTTTCTGCAACATCTACTGTTCCTATACCTTTTCCTTTTCTCAGAACTGTACATCTATCAGCTACTTCCATTATCTCATTTAATTTATGAGTTATGAAAAGTATTGACTTTCCTTCTCCTGCCATATCTTTCATTATTTGAAGGAGCTCTTTTATTTCTTGAGGTGTTAAAACAGCTGTAGGTTCGTCAAAAATAAGTATTTCATTATCTTTATAGAGCATTTTAAGTATCTCCACCCTCTGCTGCATTCCTACTGAAATATCCTCGATTAAAGCATCTGGATTGACACTCAGTCCGTATTTTTCACTTAATTTAACAACTTTTTTTCTAGCTTCTTCAATCTGTAAGAATCCCATGTTATTTGGTTCAACACCAAGAATAATATTTTCAAGCACTGTAAATATTTCAACAAGCTTAAAATGCTGGTGTACCATTCCTATACCTAAATCATTAGCATCGTTAGGATTGTTTATTTTAACTTCTTGTCCATTCTTTTTAATTTTTCCTTTTTCTGCTTGATATAAACCAAATAAAACGCTCATCAACGTAGATTTTCCCGCGCCATTTTCTCCAAGAAGGGCATGTATCTCCCCGGTTTTTAATCTTAAAGTAACATCATCATTAGCTTTAATTCCTGGAAATTCTTTAGTTATATTAAGCATTTCAATAATATAATTATCCACATTTACCTCTTTTTTCTTTATTTTTTAATATTATTATCATTATATATTAAAATTAATATTTTTAAAATAAAAAAATGGGAGAAAACTAACGCCTTCCCCCATCTTGACTTTAATCCATAAGGCTAGGCCAATATGGTAAGTTAACTATCTTGTTGTAACTGATACTTTTTGAAGGTCTAACTGCTCTGTTAACTCTTCTGCTGTTGCGTATCCAGTTTCAGCTTCAACTTCTATAGTTCTTGTTACATCTAAATTTCCATCTGCTAATTCACCAAATATTGCATCGTATTCTTCTTTAGTAAATTTTTCAAATCTGTCAAATGCGTCTCCATCTTCTTCACCCATAACTTCTGTAGGAAGTCCTACTCCATCATTAGCTGCAGCAAAGTAAGTAGTCTTTCCTGAGTATTGGTCGAAATTATCATTATAAATAGATTCTAATACACTTACAACTGATTCTGAAAGACCTTTCATAGCAGATGTTATAACAGTTTCACTGTCGTATCTTTGGTCTACATCTACACCTATTACTTTTGCTTCATCTTCAGCTGCTGCTGACATAACACTTTTACCTACAGATCCACCACAAGCAAATATTACTTCAACGCCTTCTTGGTACATAGTTTTAGCTGTTGCTTTGTTTGTATCATTTTCTTCAAAGTTTCCTGTGTAATGATATGTTACTTCAACTGCATTGTCTTCAAGTCCCATTTCCATAGCTGCATATTCTGCTCCTTGTAAGTATCCGTAACCGAAAGCTTGAACTGCCGGCACTGCCATACCACCCATAAATCCTAAATCAGTCATTCCATCTTTTACAGCTGCATAACCTGCTAAAAATCCTGATTCTTCTTCAGCATACATTATACTTGCAACATTTTCTTTAGTTTCAAATGTTGACCAGTCAGCTGTATGTGGTGATCCATCTAAAAGTATGAACTTTACATCTGGATATTT
>CAYMUD010000289.1:0-2119 GCA_964393495.1 uncultured Clostridia bacterium
CATCTACAACTTGGTATTCTGTAAAGTCACCGTCACCACGATGGTTGACATGCAATCTAAACACCACGCTTCGATCTAAATAATTAAAGCCTTTACTTGCAGTGGTGGTTGATTTCATATGATTATTGTCATTTAAAAGGTCTTCAGCGGCAGCATATTTGTTTTCCACCATGTCTTTCCTTAAAAAATTTGGTCTTGGACTCACACTTGCCGAAGCGCTGTTTAGTCGATTATTGATACTAAATAATGTTACTATGTTTTTAATTGTAAATATATTACTCACTTTTGCATATAGATTTGGATTTATAATTTTTGTATCAAAATTAAAAGATTTATCTTGATTATCTCCATTCTTTAAAACATTAATACCTGCTCCATCAGGTCCTGAAACCACAATCAAGTCTGCCACAGGATTACCAGATCCATCTTTGATAACATAGACTACGTAATCCAAGTCAGAAACATTATTTGGATATTCCAATGAATTTTCTAAATATCTTTGATTGACATTTTTAGGTAATGAATTGATTAAGTTGTCGCCATTAGGTAATTTAGTATCTAAATCTACTAGCAATAAACCCATCGGAGTAACATTTTCATCTAAGCTTTTTTCTTTTACTTCAATAGTATATTCCTCTTGTATAGTAAAATTAGTTTTGCTTCCATACACCAACAAGTCAATAGCTCTGAGTTCAGGACTAACCAAGGACTCCTTAACCTTAACAGTCCAAGGAATTGTTTGGTCAGCAAAGTCATAGCTTCCCGAAGACTTTTGGATATTATTAGTGCCAATGTTTACGCTAATAGATCCTGAACCTCGACCTTGATCAACATTATCCCAAGTCCAATGAATGGACGCTTGATTCTTAAGGTCAAAACCTGCGATAAAATCATCATCTGATGTTTCTACAGGTACATCCACGGTTATTTTAAGTTGAACAGGAGAAGTAATTGTTTGATTATTATCTGGATATGAGAACTTTCCTTCAGAAGGATTAGATATTATATTATTCCCTATTTCTGTCCAAGTATATTCTGCGGCTCCAGTCTCATCTTTATACCACTGCGCTTCAACAAATGTTGAATTTTCATCTAATACATCCTCAATATAGGCATTAGGCAAGGTTAATCCCAACTCATTAGCCGTAATGACCCAAGTTAATCTGGCAACCGGTTTGTCTCCTTCTAGTCGATACTCAACATCGCTGGCTTCTTTTTTTATCCATGTGACTTCAATATCGACTTCATCAGCGGCATTAGCTTTTTCAGCTTCACTACTATCCTGAATTGCAGCCTCATTTTTTATGGATATGACTTCTTGTTCATATAAACTTTCATCAATTTTAGTGCTAAAAAATATGTATTGTTTATCTGTACTTCCCTCTGGGAAGGTATAAGTCAGAATCTTGTTTGTTTCACTTATAGGGTCATCTAAATTTTTTATTGCAGCTTCACTTGAAAGATTGCTTGTGCCTACCTTAAAAGATTCGTCAACATATTCTCCTACATTTTCAAGATTATCGATTAATTTAAACCCTTTTAAATCATAATAATTATTATCCCCTTGAGATGCATTAACGTCTATAACCCAATCAACATAATCTCCCTTATGTGTCCCTTTTTTATTCAAACTAATATCAATAGGAGGCACCTTAATGGTAAAAGTTTTTCCTAGTAATTCAATTGTATATTCCTCACCAGGTTCATTGCCTAAAGAACCGTCATAGGAAAGGTCAGCTGTAAATCCTGTTAATACATTCCTACTATCTCCATTAAATATGTCATCACTACCATCAAAAGTTATGGTTGCTACCACCTGATTAAGGCCAGAATCAGTATTTGTTTCATTACTTAATTTCAAAGTGCCAACTTTTGCGGTGTCATCTTCAAGTGTGAGGTCTTTCTCTATATAGTCGTTTTCGCCGGTATCTATCGTAAAACTTTCTCCGATTATAAAACTAGCTACATCGCCTTTGTTGATAATTTCGTCATCCGTCGGTCTTTCATCTTCAGGAAAATCTGGATCATCGCTCCAGCCTCTATCCCCCAAAACAGGTACTCGAAAGTCAAAAGAAATCTGAATTGGTTGCATTGAATTTAATTCTGTACCGCTAATAGG
>CAYMUD010000290.1:0-2115 GCA_964393495.1 uncultured Clostridia bacterium
ACATTTGCAAATTCACCTTTAATGTATGCTGGTGCACTAAAATTTGGAGCTGGTTTTCCTACTTTAATCATACTCATATCATCCTCCTTGGTTTCAGAAATTTTTTCTTCTACAACTTTTTTTTGTGATTCAGGTTTCTTAATATCTGGTCTTTTACAACCTGCCTTAAATTTTTGTGGCAAATCTACACCTCCCTTTCCTAATATATTACAATCATAAAACATATACCCATAATATGAAATTCATATTCATTAAATGTTTAATTCTTTTATATATTCATTTTCTAACATACTCAAAACTACAACGTCATAGTATTTTCCTTCAAATTTTAAACTTTCTCTTAAAATTCCATCCTTTTTAAATCCCATAGATTCATATAGGTAAGCTCCAACTTCATTGAATTCATGATAATCAAGCCATACTCTATGAACTTCCTTTTTTTCAAATAGGTATTTAATTAATGCTCCTATGCTTTTTCTTCCTATTCCTCTGTTTTTTTCACTAATTACAATTCTTTTTATTTCTATATTATCGTTTCCTTTTTTTAATCCTGCTAATATACAGTAGCCAATTTTTTCATATTTTTCATATAGTATAAGGTGTTTAATATCGCCATTATTGACTGCTTCTTTATGCTTTTCTTTTGACCATTTTAGAACATATGGGTATGCTTCTTTTTCTAGTTTTATTACAAAATCCAGGTCCTCCTCTTTCGTAGGTTTCCATATGAAATTTTCAAATTCTATCATTTTATTTCCTCTCAATACTATCTGTGAATTCTCGTGATTTCTCGTTTATTTTAGATAGTTTCATTTTATATTCTTCCCAATCTTTAGCTGACTCGATACTTTCTTTAAAGAGCATTTTTTCCAAATTTTTTCTAATCCTGTGAATATTTTCGTATGATTCATTAGAAAATTCATCTTTTAAAATGTTTAAAGTCATAGTAAGACTAACTCTTATTTTATCTTCATCGAAATTTTTATCCTTCCAATTATCATTCAAAACTTCGTCTACCTTTATAAATTCATCTCCTTCTAAACCTTTTTTTATTAGTTTTTTTATCTGCCCAACAGTACACTTTGATTCTTCACATATCCCGCAATTATCTACGCCCAAACATATGCTGCTTATATCATCTTCAGCTTTTTGGTAGTAATCGTAAAGCTCCTTTGATATTTTCTTGTATTGAGATACCTTTCCTTCTTTTCTACTTTTATACAATTTGTAAAGCATATATATAATTACTGCGCTTAAAATTACAATAAATAAAGTTATGTATCTAAAATCCAGGTATTTTGAAGGCATGGAGTTGAGAAGCTTTGACAATCCAAAAAATAAAAATATCCCTGCGGCTGATAATTTAATACCTATTTCCGGTATCTTATCTCCTATAGTTTTACCTACTATTATTCCCAATCCTCCTGTAACCACCATACCACTCACTGTTCCTATAAGAATGAATACAGGGTGATTTGATGAAGCTCCTAGTGTTATAGCTGCAAGTTGGGTTTTATCTCCTAACTCACCTATAAAGAATGCTAAAGCAACAGTAGCAACTGCTCCGTATTTAGTTATTTTACTTTCTTCCTCTTCTTCATTTTCATCTCTTAAAGTCCACAGAGCAAAAACTATAAAGGCTGCTCCCGCTGCAATCTGTATTGTGTTCAAGGGTATTTGATTTGATATTACTGCCCCTAGCGCTACTGCTATTGCATGATTTAAAAAAGATCCTATAAGTATTCCTAGTAAAACTTTTTTTACAGGATATCTGGTAGCAAAAGCCATTGCAAGTATTTGAGTTTTATCTCCCATCTCTGCTGCAAAAATCAGAAAAAATGCTTTAATAAATTCTCCTGCCATATTTCCTCCAGTTGATTTAATTTAATAAACTAATTTTGTGTTACCTTTACTTCTTTTTAAAATATCTTCAGAAGTTTGAACTATTTGTTTTTCTATTGCTTTTTTAGAAAGTTTTAAAATACCTTCTTCTTTTAGAATTTCACCATCTACTATATTATAACTAATATTACCAGCATTTGAGCTATATATTATTGATGCTAAAGGATTGTAAAGTGGTAATGTATTAATTTTATTTAAATCCCATACCAATAA
>CAYMUD010000291.1:0-2101 GCA_964393495.1 uncultured Clostridia bacterium
AAAATATAAGCGATGGAATAGTTGCTCCTATGATATTTATTGCTATTGGAGGAGCACCCTTAGGCTTTGCTTATAAGGCAGTCAACACTCTGGATTCAATGGTTGGATATAAAAATGAAAAGTATTCGGATTTTGGTTGGTTTTCAGCCAAAGCTGATGACTTAGCAAATTTTATTCCTGCAAGACTAAGTGGCTTTTTAATGATAATTTCATCCTTCTTGTTAGGCTATGATTATAAATCAGCAGCTAAAATATATTTAAGAGATAGAAATAATCATTCTAGTCCAAATTCAGCTCATACAGAAGCTGTAGCGGCTGGAGCCTTAAATATTGCTTTAGGAGGTCCTAATTATTATGGAGGAAAGCTTGTAGAAAAGCCATATATTGGTGATAATAAAAAAAATCTGGAAACAAGGGATATTTTAAAAACTTTTAAACTAATGTATATAACATCATTTTTATCCCTCATATTATCTTTATTGATTATTACTTTTATAAACTAAGAAAGGACTTTATATGACTAATTACGAACACGGTGCAGACATATATTCTACTGCAAAAAAATTTAATATAGATGAAGATAAAATTCTTGATTTTTCATCAAATATCAATCCCTTAGGAATTCCAAAGAGTATTAAAAAGGCATATTTGAAATCTTTAGAAGTATGTCATAGGTATCCAGATTCTAAATTAAGAAAACTCTCACAAAAAATCGGTGATTACGAAAAGGTTTCAAAAGATTGGATTTTCATTTCCAATGGGGCCTCTGAAGGAATTTATAGAACAGTGCTTTCTTTAAAACCAAAAAAAGCTCTTCTTACAGCGCCTAGCTTTGGAGAGTACGAAGAATCTCTAAAAATTTTAAACACCAATATATCCTATTACTACCTTAAAGAAGATAATAATTTCGATTTAAATGAAGATTTTTTAAATCTAATAAATAATGACATAGATATCTTATTCATTTGCAATCCTAACAATCCTACAGGAAGAATTACAAAAAAAGGATTAATTCAATCTATAATAGAAAAATCTTATAATTGTGGTACTTATGTCGTGATTGATGAATCTTTTTTAGATTTTCTCCCAAATAAAACAAATCTCAGTATTGTTGATTTTATAAAATCATATCCAAATCTAATTGTTTTAAAATCTTTTACAAAAATTTATTCGATTCCAGGTATAAGGTTGGGATATTGTATTTGTTCCAATATAGATTTAATAAAATCAATTAAAAAGAACGGTCCCCCCTGGAATATATCTGCTGCAGCTGAAGCTTGCGGTATAGCTGCTCTTATGGAAGATAGATATATTAGTAAATCAATTTCTTATATTAGAAGCCAAAGAAAATATCTCCTTAAGGAATTAAGAAATTTAGGTTTTAAAGTATATAAGTCTGAGGTAAATTACATACTGTTTAAAATTGATAAAAATATTAATTTAAAAGAGCTTTTAGAAAAAAATCATATATTAATAAGAAGCTGCTCCAACTACAAAGGACTAAATAAAGATTTTTACAGAATAGCTGTAAAAAGTAAAGAAGATAATGATATTTTAATAGATACACTAAAGGAAATAATAAAATGAGTACTATACTAATTATATTAGATGGCATAAGTGAAGAAAGTATAGAATTATTAAACAACAAAACCCCACTAGAATATGCCACTACGAAAACTATTAATAAAATTATTAAGGACGGATTTTATTTCAAAACAAAATATCACGAAAAAGGATTATCTCCAAATAGTTTGAATTGTATACTTAAAATTTTGGGAGTAAAAAAAGAAAATATCCCTAAAAATAGATCTTATTTAGAAGCTCTCTCATCGGATATCCCTTTGTCCCAAAATGATATTGTATTTAGATGTAATTTAGTTTCAATAAAAAATAATCATCTTGAATCTTTCAATGGAGAAGGACTGACTAGGAAAGAAAAGAAAAGAAAATCCGATAATTTATCAATCCCTGAAGGCATAAGATATTATCATCTTGGTGATTATAAAAATTTATTGATAATAAAATCTCCTAAAAATAATTTTAAGTTAAATGATTTTATACCTCATGAAAGAATTGGTGATAATTTAGAAGAGTATTTAAA
>CAYMUD010000292.1:0-2100 GCA_964393495.1 uncultured Clostridia bacterium
CAGAAGATTCTTACAAACTACTTGAAATATTAACTTCTTTTGCTGAAAATATACTACAAGAGTTAAAGATTCCATATAGGGTATTGGAGCTGTGTACAGGAGACACAGGATTCTCTTCAGCAAAAACATATGACTTAGAAGTTTGGATGCCATCTTACGACGATTATGTAGAGATATCTTCTTGTTCAAACTTTGAAGATTATCAGGCGAGAAGAGCCAATTTAAGATACAGAAACCAAGAAGGAAAAGTAGAATACATGCATACTCTAAATGGTTCAGGCCTTGCAGTAGGAAGAACCTTTGCGGCTATACTTGAAAACTACCAAAATGAAGACGGTACAGTTAATATTCCACAAGTATTGAGACCATATATGGGTGGACTTGAAAAAATCACATTATAATTGGAGGAAACAATGTTAAATAGATTAAAAAAATCTATATCCTTTGTATTAATAGTAATGCTGTTGAGTACTACAGCAGTATTTGCTGATATAGATGTTAGTAGTGATATTACCGCTGCTATAAGTGGAGATTTAGAAACAGGTCAAATATTTTACCAAGACAATATTGATCAAGTAGTTCCAATAGCAAGCACAACTAAAATAATGACCTATTTAGTTGCAAAGGAAGCTATAGAAAATGGAGAAGTATCAAAGGATGATATAGTTAAAGTTAGTCAATATGCAGCCTCAACAAAGGGAAGTTCCTTTGGTTTAAAAGCAGGCGAAGAAATTACTCTAGGCACCTTAATAGATGTTATACTAATAGTATCTGGAAACGATGCTGCAGTAGCTATAGCAGAACATGTAGGAGGAAGTGAAGAAGCCTTTGTTGATAGAATGCATGAAACAGCCGAAAAAATCGGCCTAACTACGGCTAAATTTATTAATCCCAACGGCATGCCTATAGACTTAGAAGAAACTGATCAAAACTATATGTCTACAAGGGATTTGTTTGAACTATCAAGATATATTATTAATAATTATCCCGACGTAGTACAAATTACAGATAGGGAAAGTCTAGTATTAACTGATAGAAACTATGAAAAAGCATCTACAAATCCCTTATTACCTGAAATGGAAATAGTAGACGGATTTAAGACTGGATATACAGACAAAGCAGGATTATGCCTTATATCTACAGCTCCTGTAGTAATACAGGAAGATCAAAATATGAACAGAAGAGTAATATCAGTAGTTATGGGAGCTAAATCACATACAGATAGAACAAATAAATCAAAAAAATTATTAGAATACGGCATGTATCAATTCAGTAAAGAAAAGATAGTTTCAAAAGAAAGTATTGATAAGATAGTAGTTCCAAATGGAGAAGAAATGCTCCTAGAGGTAAAGCCTGAAAAAGACTACTACCATATAGTAAAAAAAGGGTCAAATGTAAAGACAATAATGAACTACGATAAGTACGAAAATCTAGCTCCATTATCACAAGGAGAGACAGTTGGAAATATGGAAATCTACATTGATGAAGAACTTGTGGACACCATAAATATGGAAGCTTCTAGAAATGTAGAAAAAGCAGGATTTCTTACTAGAACATTTAGATACCTAAGAAGTCTTTTGTATAAATAAAAATAAGAGGAGAAATAAATGAACTTGAAACCTATAGGATATGTACATTCCCCTTACAAAGAAAGAAAAGATGCTCCAAGTCAGGGTAGAAATAAAGATGATGACTTTAAGATTGAAATCCTAGATGAATATGTAGATGCTCTAAAAGGATTAGAAAAAAGAACTCATCTTATAGTACTATACTGGCTGGATAAAGGAAAAAGAGATAAATTAAAGACATTTACACCTCACGATAAAAAAACTGAAAAAGGTACCTTTGCTACCAGGTCTCCAAATAGACCAAACCCTATTGCCTTTAATATAGTAGATCTTGATAAGATAGAAGGAAATATCCTTTACGTAAGAGGAATGGATGCTTTAGATGGTAGTGCAGTTATTGATATAAAACCATACGTTAAAGAAATAGATTGTATAAATTAATATAATTGACAAAGACTTAAATTTGATGTAGAATTTTTCTTATATGTGCACCTATAGCTCAGATGGATAGAGCAGTGCCCTCCTAAGGCAT
>CAYMUD010000293.1:0-2095 GCA_964393495.1 uncultured Clostridia bacterium
AATTTAGAAATTCTGAGGTTACGGTTAATAGTATTAGATATGACCAAGGAGGTCAATATTTTGGACCGGAAGAGGGATATGAATATGCTGTAGTAGATGTTACTATAGAAAATATATCTGATGATTCGATTTCATTAAGTTCGCTACTATCCTATTCAATGGTTGACGATGAAGGGTATTATTACTCAATAAGTATGATAGCTGAAACGAAAGGTACAATAGATGGTGAAGTTTCAGCAGGGCAGTCTAAACGTGGTGAAGTAGCATTTGAAATTCCATCGGAATCAGAATCATTATATCTTATTTTGACAAATGATATATTTGAAAATTCTGGAAAGATAGTTAAAGTTAAATAGACATTATAGTTAGTGGGACTAGAATTTTAGTCCTACTATTTTTTGTTATATAAAGGGTGTAATGATATAATAAAACTAGTTTTTTTATTATGTTTCAAAGTGAGGAGAGTTTTATGCTTAAATTTAAAAGGAAATTTAAAAATATTTCAGTTATAATTTTAATTTGTTTGATGATTTTTTCCAATTTGAATTTAGTAAATGCGGAACCTAAATATGAATACTATGCAGACAAATTATCTCAAATAGAAGTTTTTGTAGGGACTGGTGATGGGTTTGATCTTGAGAGAGAGCCTACAAGGTTGGAAGGCCTTATAATGTTAATAAGGTTATTAGGAGTTGAAAAAGAAGCTGAAGAAATTACAGAATTCAACTATCCCTTTGATGATGTTCCTGAATGGGGAAAATACTATGTTCAATATGCTTATGACAATAATCTTACAAATGGTGTAGAAGAGGATAAATTTGGGTCTAATCAGTTAATGAATGCTAAATCTTTTACGACTTTTTTATTGAGAGCACTTAACTATAGCGACAAAGAAGGAGATTTCAGTTGGAGTAATGCAAATGATTTTGCAAAAGAAATAGGATTGCTAAGTGAAAACCTATATTTTGAAATTACTTCAAAGACTTTTTTGAGAGATCATGTGGCAAAAATGTCATATGACGCTTTAGATACAAAGTTGAAGAATTCAGATATAAATTTGGTGGAATATTTAGTAGAAAATGGAAGCATTGATGTCCAGAAAGCAGAAATAATGCTCAATGAAGAAGAGGTAAAAGAGGAAATTCAAAATGATGAATCTGAATCTAAAGAAATAAATTTTGATAATTTAATTGATTCTTGTGTGTATATAGAAATAAAACAGGGAGAATTTCTTGGATCTGGTAGCGGATTTTTTATAAACAATAGCGGTAGGATAATAACTAATTACCATGTTATAGAAGGTGCTAAAGGTATTAGTATAGTAGATAGTAATGGCAATACTTTCGAAGAAAATATTACCATTGTTGGATATGATAAGAATAGAGATATAGCTATATTAGATATAAATCATAATAATAAAAACTGGCTGGAAATATCTGATTCTGAAGTAAAAATAGGACAGAAGGTTTATGCTATTGGGAGTCCTCTTGGACTTCAGAATACAGTTTCGGAAGGAATAATTAGCGGTGTCAGAGAAATCGATATACAAACTACTGCGCCAATTAGTCACGGGAGTAGTGGGGGAGCTTTGATAAATGATAATGGAGAAGTTGTTGGTATTACTTATGCAGGCTATACAGAAGGAGAGAATCTAGGTCTAGTTATTCCTATAGATGAAATATATGAAATAGATGATACCTTAGAACTTTCTATTGATGAATTTATAAATAAAGAAGTTGAAGACCTTGAAATAACACTAAATGCAACAAGTGATGATGAATTAATATATTTGCAATGGAATGATGTGGGTGCAGATTATTATCATGTATATTTATCTGTTAATAATGGAGAATTTTTTAAGTTGGAAAACTTGGATGATGGAGGATATGCCTTTTCCCATTATGAGGGTCAACATTCTATAACGGTAGGTGATTGCTATGAAGATGAAATTTGTGATTTCTTTGTCGTTTCTTTAGAAAATGGAGAAGAAAAAAGCTGGTCGAATGTAGAAGGGATAAGAGGACCACTTGAAGTGGCTTATTCTGATGAAGAATATGAAAATATAATTGAAAATGATTTTGGAATTATACAATTA
>CAYMUD010000294.1:0-2090 GCA_964393495.1 uncultured Clostridia bacterium
TTTTCTCAACTACCTTTCTCTGTAATCATTTCTTCTTCTATTATCTCAGCTACTCTATTTGCTCCACTGTTCTTGGAATAAATTATTTTATCTGCAAAATTGTCTTTAAGTTTGTAGTAATTATCATGTGATGCAAATTCTGTTATAAATATTATTATGTCTGCTGCTCTTGATTCTTTTTCCATTTTATGCCAGCTTTCAAATCCACTTACAGTGGTTGATTTATATCCTTTTTTTAATAGGCTTTGGGTGTAGGAATCTGAGTATTTTATATTGCCTATTACTAATACTTCTTCATCTTTTATATCTATATTTCCCAGGAAATCTGTTTCTATTTTTTCAGATTTTGATTTTGCATTTAAGATTTTTCTCTCATCTGTTAGTTCTTCTTCTTTTTGGTAGGGTAGTACATCTATAAAGTTGTCGTATTCGTCGTATTTGACAGGTGTTCCATCTTGGATTATAAATCCTGTTGGTATTTTTTTTAGTATTACTTTTTCACCGTTGGATTTATTTATAAATACTTTTGAATTTTCTACTTCTACATGTCCCATATCGTATTTGTTGTAGAGTTTTGATTTGGTTAAAAATCTTATATTGTTCATATGTTTTATTATTCTATTTTTTTTCATAAATAACATATTGCTTTCTTCAATTTTGATATCTGTATTTATTTCGATAAATTTCTCTGCCTTGTCATTGATTGTTTTATATATTAGTCCTGAAGATATTACTTTTGTAACTATATATATTTGATGGTTTTTGCTTCTTATGGAGTCTATGTACTTATCAAGGGTAAATTCTATATCTTCTTGTGCTTTTTTGTTTTCATTGTATCTGTATTTAGAAGCTTTTATAAATCTGTACTCTTCATCTATTATTATTATTTGATTTTGAGCTAGATATGTTTCTTCAGGTATATTGAATATTCGCTGCTTATCTTTATCTTGTATTTTAATGTAGTGTATACCATTTTCTATAAGGCATATACCCTCCAGCTTTTTTTCTGTTTGTGGTTGTATTTCAAAGTCAGGTTTTATACCTTTTAAATAATCTTCATAGTATGGGTAGATAGTCTGTATCATTTCTTCAGTCATTCCATTTTGACTTAAAAAATTCTCCAGTTCTTCTATTAAATCGTATTCTTTTTGGTTTTTTAATTTTTCTAGAAAATGATTTTTTTTATCTTTTTCTTGCTTTAGTTTATCTTGTATACTTGTATTTTCATTTTTTAGTTTTTGATATTTATCTTCTTTTATATAGTTCTCTTTATAATCTTTGATTATATCTTTTAGGGAAGATATTTCTTTGTTTTTTTGCGTTATTCTTTCTTTGTATTCATTTTTATTTCTGTTTTCTATTTTTTCTATTTCAGTTTTGTATTTGCTTTTATATTCATTTTTTTTATTTTTATATTTTTCTACTTTTTTTTCTAGGTTTTCAATGGCTTTGTCTTTATGTTTTAATTCTATTTTGTCTTTTTTGATTTCTTCTTTAAGTTTTTTGTTTTCTATATCTTCCCCTATGTATTGGTATTTTATCAACTGGGCTTTTATATGGGGAGAAATTAAACAGCTTAGTATTTTATCATCTTGGTCTAATTCGAACTCTTCAAAGTGATGAAGAAGATAATAGTAGGATATAACTTCAGAATAGGACATGTCTTCTTCTAAAAGGTTATATATTTCTTGAATTTCTACACTTTTAAATGTGTCAATATTATTATCTAAATGAATTTTCACAAATTTAAATAGGATTCGCAAAACTTTTTCTTCTTCTTCATTCTCCGTTATATCTTTTATTTGAATTTTTTCATCTTCGCATTTTTTTATTACTTTGTCTCTTTGTTCGTTGAGTTTTTTTAGAAATACACTATCTCTAGCGTTTATGAGGGTATGCATTTTCTCGAATCTAGCATTTTTATTTACTACTTTTTCTGTAAAATCTTCTATGCTGTAGGATTCCATAAAGTATCTAAAGTTTTTATCTTTGTATATTGCAAAATCGTAAAGTTCCAGTAGGTCTTTAGCAAACATCTCTTCTTTTAGTTGGGCTATTTGTATTTCTTCCATTATTTATCATTCCTTTTA
>CAYMUD010000295.1:0-2065 GCA_964393495.1 uncultured Clostridia bacterium
GTAAAATAGGTGTAGATGGACTTATGATGGTTACACCTTACTATAACAAAACTACCCAAAAAGGATTAATAAATCACTTTACATATATAGCCGATAGAGTAGATAAACCTATAATTCTTTATAATGTACCTTCAAGAACAGGAATGACTATAGAAGTAGAAACAGCTTTAGAACTATCAAAACATAAAAATATAGTAGCAATGAAAGATGCAACTGGCGATATAAGCTATACAGCAAAGCTTCTAAGCGTAGCCGATGAGAACTTCAACGTTTATTCCGGAAATGACAATATTATACTTCCAGTACTTTCACTAGGAGGGATAGGTGTTATATCTGTAATAGCAAACATTATGCCTAGAGAAACTCATGAACTTGTAGATGAATTTTTAAAAGGGAACATAGAAAAAGCAAAAAAAATACAACTTGATATGATGAGTTTGATAGATGCATTATTTATAGAAGTAAACCCTATTCCCGTAAAAACAGCCTTAAACTTAATGGGATTAGATGTTGGGATTTTAAGAAAGCCTTTATATAAAATGGAAGATAATAATAAGGAAATACTTAAAAAAGAACTTGAAAAAAGATGGTTGGTGATGGAAAAGTGACATTAAAAATACTACTATTTGGATGTTCTGGAAGCATGGGAAGTGTTGTAAATGAAATAGCTAAAAAAGACGATAAATTCTCTATAGTAGCGGGAGTAGATAACTCATCAACAAAGGCTGAATTCCCAATATATAAAGATATACTGGATGTTAGGGAAGATGTCGACGTTATTATAGACTTTTCTTCTCCCAGATCATTGCCTAAAATAATTGAATTTGGCAGAAACAACAATACACCCTTAGTTTTAGCTACAACAGGTTATAATGAAGAGGAATTAAAAATGATAAAAGATGCATCTCAATTTATTCCGATTTTTAAGACAGCTAATATGTCTTATGGAGTAAATATATTTGCCAAAATATTAAAAGAAATTACTCCTCTAATAGAAGAAGACTACGATATTGAAATAATAGAAAAACATCATAACAAAAAAGTCGATTCCCCTAGTGGAACCGCAAACATGTTAAAAGATATTATATCTAGTGAGTTGAAGAAAAAACAAGAGTATGTTTACGGACGAAAAGGGAATGATACGAAAAGAAAAGAAAATGAAATAGGTATTCATGCAGTCAGAGGAGGCACAATTTCAGGAGAACACCTAGTCTTATTTGCTGGTGAAGAGGAAGTATTAGAAATCAAGCATACAGCACAATCAAAAAGACTATTTGCTAAAGGAGCCCTAAAAGCTTCTTCATATATATTAAATAAAGAAAAAGGTATATATAATATGAATAACTTAATTAATGAAATTGGAGGTAATAATGAATAACAACAATCTTACAGATCCATATGAAATAGCTAAATTTATTAAAGATGCAAATAAATCTACGCCTATAAAACTCTATATCAATGGAAAAATCAATGAAATAGACTTTAAAGACTGTAAAGTGTTTAAAGGTGAAGGCTCTGCAGTAGTTTTTGGAGAATATAATAGTATCGCACAAATATTAGATGACAATGAAGAGCAAATACAAGAATACGAAATAGAATACGACAGGAGAAATTCTGCTATTCCACTTCTCGATACCAACAAAATACAGGCTAGAATAGAACCGGGAGCACTAATAAGAGACAGAGTGAGTATTGGAAAAGGTGCTGTAATAATGATGGGAGCAGTTATAAATATTGGTGCTGAAATAGGTGAAGGTACTATGATAGACATGAATGCTGTAGTTGGAGCAAGAGGTACAATAGGTAAAAATGTACACCTTGGAGCTGGAGCAGTAATAGCAGGAGTTCTTGAGCCACCAAGCAAAAGCCCTGTAATTATAGAAGACGATGTTATGATAGGAGCAAATGTTGTAATTTTAGAAGGAGTAAAAGTAGGAAAAGGTTCAGTAATCGCAGCTGGTTCAGTAGTAATAGAAGATGTGCCGGAAAATTCTGTTGCTGCAGGTTCACCTGCAAAAGTTATAAAAACCAAAGATGCTAAAACAATAGATAAGACTAAAATACT
>CAYMUD010000296.1:0-2056 GCA_964393495.1 uncultured Clostridia bacterium
TGAAGATGAGTTTCTAAAATATGAGTTATTTTAACCCCTAGTTTCTCAGCTTCTTTTATATATAAATCTACATCTCTACTTGGATCTACCACCGCACAAGTTTCACTTCCAGCTACTATATATGAACTGTGTGCTATTTTTTCTACGTAATAATGTTTTAATAACATAAATTTCCTCCTATCATTTTGTATGTTTTATGTATATATTATATAAACACCAAATACAGCTACTATTAGGAACAATACAGTCATAATACTTCCCGACTTAATATAGTCTTTATTGCTGTATCCTCCCGGCCCCATCAAAAATGCATTAACCTGATGAGTAGGTAGTATAAATGAATTCGATGCTGATATCGCTACTAAAATTGCTAGTGCTCTTGGGCTTATACCAAAATTTTCTCCCATTATTATCACCAAGGGTACAAGTAATACTGTGGCTGCTACATTTGACATAAATAAAGAAAATAATGTAGCCAATAATCCTACTACAAACATAATAGGTATTGTTCCCCAAGATTCTATGATTTTTATTACAAAGTCTGCCGTATACTGGGCTGCTCCTGATTTTTCGAATGCTATTCCTAAAGGAATTAAACCACTTAAAAGAAAAACTGTCTTCCAGTCTATTCCCTTATATATTTCATCTATAGGTATTACACCTGTTAATATCATTATTAATGCTCCTGTTAAAAAACCTAATGATAATTTAAAACCTAAAAGTACTAATAAAATTGCTATTCCCAGTGCTGCAATAGCAAAATACGAACTTTTAATCTGCTCTCCTGATCTTTCCCCAGGTACTGGTGATACTACAATAAAATCCTGCATATTTTTTAGTTTTCTTATATCAGACCATCTTCCGTATATTATAAGTACTTGCCCAGGTTTTAATGGCTTTTTATAATAGTCTACTATTTCTCCCTGTCTATTCATCATAACAACAGGTTCTACGTTGAAATTTTTTCTTACAGCTATTTCACTTATGCTCTTATCTTTTAATTTAGATCCTGGTGGTATTATGATTTCAGCAAATCCTGCGAAATTTTCCTCCTCTATATTGGAAAATTTTCCTAGCGAAGCATATAATTTCAATTCGCATTCATCAGTAAACTTTTGTATATTCTCTTTTCTACCTAAAGCAGCTATAGTTTGATCTCTAGTAAATTTTGTTTTTCTCCATGGAGCATAAGTTACACTATCGCCTTCTTGAATTGCTATTATGTGTATATTATACCTGTTCCATAGGTCTACTTCTTCTATAGTTTTTCCTAGTATAGGGCTACCGTCCTCTATTCTAATTTCAAACACAGAATCTGGTAGATCAAATAATTCTATAAGTTTTTTTTGATTAGCATCTTTAGAATCATCTCCTCCTTTAGGAAGAACTTTGTCCCCAAATATATAAAAGTATCCAATTCCTGTAATCAATAGTGCTGCTCCTATGGGAGTAGGTCCAAATATACTGAATCTTTGGTAACCTGCACCAGTAACCATGTCGTTAAGAATAATCAAGGGCCCTGAAGCCACCATAGTTAAAGTACCTCCTAATATCGCTGCAAATCCCATAGGCATTATTAATTTAGAAGGACTTATTTTAGTTTTTTTAGATATTTTCATCAAAGCTGGTAAAAACAAAGCAGTTGCTCCTATATTTTGCATAAAAGAAGATATAATACCAACTGTACCGGAAACCAATGTTAAGATTTTTTTCTGTGAAGTTCCTGCAGCTTTGGTAATCTTTTCAGATACTATATTCATTATACCAGATCTATCAATTCCATAACCCATTATCATTACAGCCATAATAGATACAACTGCATTACTGGAAAATCCAGAAAAAGCTTCTGTAACTTCTATTAGACCCGACCAAGCTAAAACAACCATTATTATTATAGCTGTAATATCAGGTCTAACAAGTTCTGATACAAATAAAAATATAGCTAATGCTAGTATACCATAAGCTACTAATATTTCCGTAGTCAACAAATCACCTCCAAATTAAATTTCCTTCTTTTATATTTATATCCAATTTTTTAGATTTAAAACATTTTTTG
>CAYMUD010000297.1:0-2055 GCA_964393495.1 uncultured Clostridia bacterium
GGAATTAAAGCAGCCCAAGAATACGGTATGAAGCCTATTAAAATAAATGCTGTACTTATGAAAGGCTTTAACGACGATGAAATTGAAGATTTTGCTAAACTTACCATAGATAAAGAAATAATAGTTAGGTTCATAGAACTTATGCCTTTTGGTGAAAGATATTCTTGGACCAAGAATAAATATTTAAGCAACAGTAGAGTTTTAGATGAGGTGAAAAATCTTGAAGAAATAGATTATGACAAAGGTAGTCCTTCAAAATACTATAAAATAAAAGGAGCTAAGGGTAAAATAGGCCTAATTAACCCTATTAGCAGACACTTCTGCAACACCTGCAACAGGATAAGATTAACAGCGGATGGAAATATAAAACCCTGTCTTCATTCGGATTTAGAAATAGATATGAAAAAACATATGAGTAGTGAAGAAGATATATATAAGGGATTATTAGAAGCGGTTAATCGTAAACCTTCCCAGCATCATATTAATGAAGAAGGCTACGAACCTATTAAAAGAGATATGAATAGGATTGGAGGTTGAGTGTGGATATTAAAAAATTAACCCATTTGGACGAAAAGGGAAGACCCAAAATGGTCTACGTTGGAGGAAAAAAAGACACAGATAGAGAAGCTGTAGCCTCGGGAAAGATATTTCTTTCAGAAGAAACATATAGCAGATTAAAAAAAGGAGATCTAAAAAAGGGGGATGTACTATCAACGGCTCAAATCGCAGGTATAATGGGAGCAAAAAAAACCAGTGAAATAATACCTATGTGCCACAATATATTCATTACTGGAGTTGAAATGGAATTCAACTTAAATGATGGGGATAAGTCTGTGGATATAATCAGTAAAGCAAAGACAACAGGAAAGACGGGAATAGAAATGGAAGCATTGACGGGAGTTTCTATAGCAGCCTTAACCATATATGATATGTGCAAGGCTATTGACAAAAACATGGTAATTTCAGATATTAAATTAATAAAAAAATCCGGAGGAAAATCTGGGACATATCTTAGAGAAGAATAATTAAACAATTAAAATTAATAAATATTTAATTGAATATTTATCAAATATATACTATTATTTACTGTAGATAAACAAGGAGAATAAGGATGAATAGATTTATTAAAACTTTTATTATCAGCTTAATAATATTATTTATATTTGCAGGCAATATAGTATACAATCAGTATGATATATATGTAAAAAGCTATCAATTTACCCCTATATACAGCGACGAATGGTTGAGTGAAGAGAATCCTAATAGAGGAGAAGATGAGAATCCATCCCCTGAGACTTTAATAGAAAATAGTGGAAGGATTAACTTCTTACTTGCTGGATTAGAAGGTCCGAGAACAGACACCATAATATTTATAAGTTTCGACCCAAGAAAAAACCAAGTGGACTTAATATCAATACCTAGAGACACCTATTTTTATAAAAAAGGATTTTGGGAAGATTTCGACTATTATCCTAACCATAAAATCAATGCAATATATGGGAATGAAGGAATAGAAGGATTAGAGATAGCAGTGTCGGATTTGCTGGGATTGGAGATAGATAGCTATGCAACTATTACTTATAGTGGAGTTAGAGGTATAATAGATTCTTTGGGAGGTATAGAAATAAATGTTCCTTTCGACATGTACTATGAAGATAAATGGGATGACCCTCCTTTAGTTATAGATATTAAAGCAGGACGTCAGGTACTAAGCGGTGAGAAATCTGTAGAGTTTTTAAGATTTAGACAAAACAGCGACGGGAGTGTAAAGTACGGAGATATTCAAAGAATTGGAATGCAGCAAAAATTCATGAAAGAAGTAGCTAAAAAAGCATTAAGTTTCAAATTACCTTTAATAGTAGACGATGTTTTTAGACATGTAAAAACTGATGCGAATCTAGGGGAAATGACTAAATATGCAAATCTTGCTGTAGGAATTGATTTAGAAAATATAAATTTTTATACTATTCCTGGGGAAGATGATTTCATACAGAGAACATCCTTTTACGTAGTAGACTATAAAGAAACAAGACAGTTAATTTACGATATATATGA
>CAYMUD010000298.1:0-2041 GCA_964393495.1 uncultured Clostridia bacterium
GTATCGTTTGTTCCTTTGTTCCAACCCATTACCTTTTCACCATTTACCGTAACAAGGTTTCCTGCACTATCTATTGAAAAATTCCCGGCCCTTGTGTAGGAGTCAGAAAGTCCGTCGTTTACTACGAAAAATCCTCCACCATCTAGAGCTAGGTCTGTTGTGCTATCTGTTGTTTGTATATTTCCATTGGCGTGATTTGTACTTATGGCTCCTATGGTTGTTCCCAATCCAACCTGAGATGGGTTTGTACCACCTGTACCAGAGTTGTTAGGAGGCTGTGCTGATGCTACGGTCTGACTAAGTACTTCTTGAAAGGTCACGCTTGAACTTTTATATGCTACTGTATTTACATTTGCTATATTATTTCCTATTACATCTAATTTTGTCTGGTGAGTTTTCAGTCCTGATACACCAGAATACATTGATCTTAACATTTTTTATCCTCCGATATTTCTATATTTGTGCACCCGTCTGTCGGTCGGGGTGCTATAGCTTCCTGTTAAGGTCCAGCTATATATTTACTACTCCATCTACGTTTGTAAAAACTTTATCTTTCATTGTGTCCATTACTGTAATGATTGTCCTACTTTTTGTATCTGCTACACATATGAGATTTTCGCTTACTATTAGTGGTGTCTTTATATTTTTTTCTTCTGCTTTCTCAAAGGCACTTTCAAGTTTGTTTATATCTTCTTCTTTTAAGTCTATATTTCTCTTCTGAAGTCTTTGCATTGAGTGTTTTGAAAAGGTTATTTCTTTTTTGTCTCCCTTTACTTTCAACTTACTGTTAAGCATTTTATCGAATTCATTGCCTTCAGTTTTGTTTTTCTGCTGCTTTCTTGTGGTATCTAAAAATGCTTCTATTCTTTTGCTGCTTATTATATTATTGTCCATTTGTTACTCCTACTACATTTTCAGGTTTAAGTTTTAGGTCTCCTACGTTTAGTGTTGCTTTCCCTTCAGATATGCTTACACTGTCTACTATGCCTCCGGTTAGTTCCATCTGGTTGCTTATAGGGTTTTTAACTCTACCTTCTACGTATTTGCCTATTAGGTCTATTGCTTTATTTTGTGCAAATTCGTTTTTCATTGTCTGTATTTCTTCTACTAGGGTAAACTGAGCTGTCTGAGCTATGAATTCGTTGTTGTCTACCGGTGATAAGGGATCTTGGTATTTCATCTGAGTTACAAGCATTTCTAAAAAGAATTCTTTATCTACTGTGTTATCTATTTTTTTATTTTCACTACTTTGTGCTGCTTGGTTTGCTGCAGTTATTCCTGTTACATCCATTTTTTTCACCTCTTATACATAAAAGTTTATTCCTTTACCTGAGTATATTTCATCTGATTTTATAGAGCTTGTTTCTGCTTCTATTTTTTCTCCGTAATTTGAAAATTTGTTGTTGGAAAAGTTTCCTTGTTTATTTTCTTCTCCTGTAAAGTCTTCTTGTGCTGTTCCATCAAATAAATTAAAGTCCTGCTTTTCACTTTCGTTTGTTTCTATTATTACATTGCTTACCTTTATATTTTTTTCTGATAGCATTGTGCTTATCTGTTCGCCGCTGTTTCTTAGTACATTTTTTACAACTTCTTTTTCTGCTGATATGGTTGCTATCATTCCTTCTTTACCTTCTGTGAGTTTGACTGTCATTTCTCCCAGCACTTCCGGCTTTAGCTGTATTTTTATGAAGTTTCCAGAATCTGTCTTTCCTGTTCTTATGGTTTTGGCCATCTGGTCTATTATGTTTTCTTTTCCCGCTACAGGTTTTTCTGTGTTTTTACCTGGCCCTTCTGTGATTATTTTATCTTTGTTGAAGTTTTCTTTGTTTCCTTCTATCTTGTTCTTTAGGTTTTCATTGAAGGTAGTTTCTTTTTCTTCTTTTTTGTCATCTATTGAATTTATGTTTTCTTTAAGGGTTTCTAATTTTTTATTGAGTTCCTCTTTGAATTCATTGTCTGTAGAATTTTCCCCCTTTAAAGTTT
Organism: uncultured Clostridia bacterium; assembly: GCA_964393495.1. Lineage (GTDB taxonomy): Bacteria > Bacillota > Clostridia > Tissierellales > Dethiosulfatibacteraceae > UBA8670. The sequence continues at coordinate 1,984 of CAYMUD010000298.1, forward strand.
GAACTTTATTTTCTTCTGATCCTTCTTTTGGGGCCTTTATATCTTCTAATTTGATTTT
>CAYMUD010000299.1:0-2021 GCA_964393495.1 uncultured Clostridia bacterium
TATATTTACATTTGTATCACAATGTGTTACAATGATAAAAAGGAGTGATTATGATGGGTACCATTACAGTAAGACTTAATAAAAAAGAAGAAAAAACCTTTAATGAATATGCCAAGTTACTTGGAGTACCATTGTCTACTTTACTTAAACAAACATTAGAAGAAAAAATTGAAGATGAAATTGACATGAAAGTGATAGAAGAGTATGAGAAAGATATAAAAAATGGTAAAACTGAAGTATACAGCCATGATGAAGTGATGAAAATATTAGGCTTATAATATGAAATACCAAGTCTTTTACGAGAAAAAAGCAATAAAAAGTCTTTCTAAAATAGATAAAAACCAGCAGAAAATGATTTATGCCTGGATTGAAAAAAACTTAGTAGCTACTGATAACCCAAAAAAATATGGCACGGCTCTAAAAGGTAATTTAAAAGAATATTGGAGATATAGAGTTGGTAATTACAGAATACTAGCTGATATTAACAATGAGGAAATTAGAATTATTATAATCAATATTGGTCATAGAAAGAATATATACAAATAAATTTACGGATATAAATATTTACATACACAGAAATCCCGCCAATTGGTGGGATTTCTAAATTTCCATCCTATATAGTATTACTACATGTTATACGTCTTGACAATACCCTGGGGGTGTATTATACTATTAATAACCCCCTACCAGGGGGATGGGAGGTGCGATTAATGGAAAAAAAAGAAAAATACAACGTTACTGGGATGACATGTGCTGCATGTTCCGCTGCAGTTGAAAAAAATGTCAAAAAACTAAAGGGCGTTAAAAATATAAGTGTAAATTTACTACAAAATAATATGAGTGTTGAATTCGAAGAAGGTGACCTAAGTCAAGAAGATATAATTAAAGCTGTAGAAGATGCAGGATACGGAGCATCAAGTACTGAAGATACAAATTCTGACAAAAAATCCAAATCCTCTTCTATAGATGAAGAGTTTAAGGTTTTAAAATTAAGACTTTTTGTATCTATAATTTTTACAGTACCTTTATTCTATCTTGCTATGGGTCATATGGCAGGATGGCCCCTACCTACTTTCTTTTTAGGTAGTGAAAATGCAATTAATTTTGCCTTCACTCAATTTTTACTAACCCTACCGGTTATGATAGTCAACAGAAAGTTTTATATTATAGGTTTTAAAACATTGTGGAAAAGATCTCCTAATATGGATTCACTAATTGCTGTAGGTACTAGTGCAGCAGCTCTATACGGAATATTTGCTATTTACAAAATAGGTGCTGGATTAGGCATTGGAGATATGAGTATAGTTATGCAGTATTCCCACGATTTATATTTTGAATCTGCAGGAGTTATACTGACTTTAATTACCTTCGGTAAATTTTTAGAAGGTCGAGCAAAGGGTAAAACTTCCGAAGCTATTGAAAAGCTAATAGACTTAGCACCTAAAATGGCATTGGTTGAAAAAAATGGAGAAATTTCTGAAATACCTGTAGAAGATGTTAATCTAGGAGACATAATTATAGTTAAACCTGGACAAAGCGTCCCTGTAGATGGTGAAATAGTAGAAGGTAAAAGCTCAATAGATGAATCTATGTTGACAGGCGAAAGTATTCCTGTAGAAAAAAATATAGGTGACAAGGTAATAGGTGCAAGTATAAACAAAACAGGCTTTATTAAGTTTAAGGCAACAAAGGTTGGAGAAGATACTACTCTTTCTCAAATTATTACATTAGTAGAGGAAGCACAAGCTTCGAAAGCTCCAATTGCTAAAATGGCTGATAAGATAAGCAGCATATTTGTTCCTGTAGTATTATCAATTGCTTTAGCATCTACAATTGTGTGGCTTTTATTAGGATATTCTTTTGAATTCGCCTTATCTATAGGTATTGCAGTATTAGTAATTTCCTGTCCTTGTGCATTGGGATTAGCTACACCGACAGCTATTATGGTTGGTACAGGAAAAGGTGCTGAAAAAGGAATATTGATAAAATCCGGCGAAGCATTAGAAGTAGCCCACAGTATA
>CAYMUD010000300.1:0-2013 GCA_964393495.1 uncultured Clostridia bacterium
AGGAGTTATTGGTTCTGCAGTTGCTGCAGGCGTACTTCTTATGTTCTTTGGATAAAATTTCAATAAAAATAATACTTGGATTACAACCTTAAGGTTGTAATCCTTTTTTATATGGTTTTTTGCACTTTATAAAATTTAGTAAATATTTTCTTTATAAAATATTGGTAAAACTATATAATATAATGAGGTGGTTTAATGATTGACAAAATAGACTTAATTACTTTATTACAATTAAAAAATGTGGGAAATAAAACGATACTAAGAATATACGACCACATTAAAAATAGAAAATTAATAAATTTAGAACTTCAGGATTATATATCAATACTGAGAGAAAAATTAGGTAAAGTGTATTCTAAAATAGAAATAGAAAAAGCAATGTTAAAATCCGAAAAAATACTGGAAGAATGCTATTTAGAAGGTATTAGAATTCACAGTTTTTTAGATTATAATTATCCTGAGAGACTTAGTAAAATAAATGATGACAAAGCAGTTATATTCTATTCTTTAGGCAATTATAAAATTATGACTGGCGGATATAACTTAGCTATTATAGGTAGTAGAAAGGTTAATGCAGAGAATTATAAAAGAGGATTTGAATATGCAAAAAAATCAGTTGAACTTGGAATTAATATTGTAAGTGGATTAGCTGAAGGGTGTGATACAGCAGGACATAGAGGAGCTATATCTGTAGAACCTTACGATTATGTTGGAAATACACTAGCAGTATTACCATCGGGAATCAAGAATATATACCCTAGTAAAAATATATATCTAGCAAATAAGATCGTAGAAAATAATGGTTGCTTAATAAGTGAAAAAACTCCCTTTGAAAAGCCAAAAAAATATGACTATATTCAAAGGGATAGACTACAAGCTGCATTATCAGAAGCTGTTTTTATAATACAAAGTAGTATGAAAAGTGGTACTGTTCATACATATAATTATGCACTTAAATATTCTAAGAAAATATTTTGCCTTGGAATAAATACTAAAAATAAGGGTATGGAATTAAATAGAGAACTAATTATAAAAAATAAAGCATCTAAAATAAATTCAAAAGAAGAATTTATTCAAGTTGTGACAAGAGAAAGGGATGAGAATAATGAAACTAATCACTAATAAGCATACCGGTAGAAAAGTTCTAATAAACATATTAAGAGATTCTAGGGAAAACGACTTTTCCGATAAAAAAGATGAAAATAAGTGTCCTTTTTGTCCTGGTGAAAATGAAGAAAAAGCTAATTTTACTATAAATAAAGGAAAAGAATGGCAAGTTAAGGCTATAGACAATAAATATCCAGCTCTTATTAATGATGTTGAAGAATATAAAAAAAATAAATGCGATTATGGTAAACATGAAGTTTTAATTGAGACTAGAGAGCATTTAAGAAACTTTTACGACTTCACTACCGAAGAGTTTGAAAACATTATAAAGATGTATAAAAACCGCTTTATAGAGCTTGATAAGGATGAAAATGTAGAGTACACTATTATATATAAGAATCACTTAAAGAGTGCAGGTGCATCAAAGATACATTCTCATAGTCAGATACTATCTATGTCCTTTGTTCCTCCTGAAATTAAAAGAGAGATAAACAATTTAAAAAATGATAGATTATGGAGAGAAAAGATGATAATCGCTGAAAATGATAATTTTGAGATTTTCATACTAGAAGATTCATATCTTTCTGGAGAAATGATTGTTGGAAATAAAAATTCTGGAAAATTTAACGATATAAATAATAAGGAAATTATTGACTTAGCAAATTCTCTACATATGATTTTTAAAAAAATTAAAGAAGTATATGGAGCTATACCTTTTAATATATATCTGCATTCTTTACCTAAAAATATAAAATCACCACATTTTAAATGGCATATACATATAATTCCAAGAAAAGGAAAATTTGGAGGATTTGAATTAGGGACTGGATTGTATATAAACTCTTTGGATTTAGAAGAAATGTATAATAAGTTTTGTGAAATATAAAATAAAATAATTTCAAAAAA
>CAYMUD010000301.1:0-2013 GCA_964393495.1 uncultured Clostridia bacterium
CCTCCATTTTATATTTTGTTTTTTATACTGCTTGTTCTTTTTCACACTTTTTTTCTAACTTAGAAATCATGCTCTTCAAAATTTCTACACAATCTCCTACTACTTTATAATTAGCTACTGTAAATATAGCTGCATCTTTATCTGTATTAATTGATATAATCGTTTCTGCTCCGCTAATACCTGCAAGATGTTGTATTGCACCTGATATGCCAAAAGTAACTAATAATTTTGGTGCTACAATAGAACCCGTTTGACCTATTTGATTCTTTTGATCAGCCCAACCTATATCTACCAAGGGTCTTGATACACCAACCTTACCTCCTAACAGTTCTGCTAACTTCTCAACTAACGCAAGATTCTTTTGTGATCCAATCCCCCTTCCTACAGATACTATTATTTCTGCGTCAGAAATAGATTCAGCCTTTTCTTCTATTATATTTTCTATAATTTTAATGCTAGGCTCTTTAATACTAGGCATATCTATATTTATTACTTCTTTAGCATTAGTCTCCTTTTTAACTGCCTCCATTACACCTGGCCTTACTGTTGCCATTTGGGGCCTATGTTCCGGGCAAACTATCTGAGCCATTAAGTTACCACCAAATGCAGGCCTAGTTTGATTTAGCAATCCTGATTTTTCATCAATTTCCAAAATTGTACAATCAGCAGTAAGCCCTGTTTTTACACGTGCAGCTATTCTTGGTGCTATTGATCTACCAAAATTAGTTGCCCCAAACAAAAATATCTCAGGCTTGTAATCTAATATAACTTTATCTAAAAATTCAAGATAAACCTCTTCTAAATTATCTTTCAAAATTTCATGTTCGCTAATATAAACTTTGTCTGCACCATAAGCAAATAATACATCTAAATCTTTTCCTACATTCTCTCCCAGCAAAATTGCTTTTACAGAACAGTTTCTTTCTTTAGATAATTCTCTAGCTTTTGATAATAACTCATAGGACACTGCTTCTATTACGCCATTGTTTTGCTCTATAAAAACCCATATATCTTTATACTTATCAAGTTCAATACTATTTGTTTTTTCTTTTTCAATTTTAATTGCATCAAAAGGGCAACTATCAATACACATACCACATAGAATACAATTTTCATTTACCTTAGCTTTCTTATCTTTCATCTCTAAAGCTTCATAGGTACAACTTTTTATGCAGATACCACATCCCCTACAAGCATCACTATCTATTATTAATCCACTCATTTAGATTACCTCCTTTATTACAGAATTTATTTTTTCTGATTTAGTTTCAGAGTCTCCTTCAATTTCAATTGACTCATTTTTTCTTTCAGGTATATATGTTTTTACAACTTGAGTAGGAGAACCCGAAAGCCCAATATATGACTTGTTTGCTCTTAAAGATTCAGCATTTTCTACAATAACTGAAGCATCCAAACTATTAATAACACCGTCTATGGAAGGTAATCTAGGCATATTTATATCTTTCAATACTGTTAATAAAACGGGTGTCTTAGTTTTTACTAATCTTTTTCCAGTTTCAGTAATAGTTCTGCATGTTATTTCATTATCACTAACTTCTATTATTTCTGATACATTTGTGATATGAGGGATCTTTAAATTCTCAGCCAATTCAGGTCCTATTTGTGCTGTATCTCCATCAACTGCCATTTTTCCACATAATATTAGATCTACTTCACTAATCTTTCTAATTCCTAATGATAATGTGTAAGCAGTAGCCAAAGTATCAGCTCCAGCAAAACTTCTATCCGACAATAGCATTCCACGATCTGCGCCAACACTTACAGCATCCCTCAATATTTTTTCTGCAGCTGGTATGCCCATACTCAATGCTATTACTTCTCCTTGAATTTTTTCTTTTATTTTAATGCCTTCTTCCAAAGCATATGTATCAAAGGGATTGATTACAGACTGTTTTCCATCTCTTATAATGGTATTAGTTTCAGGATCTAATCTAACTTCATTAGTAGAAGGAACCTGTTTTACACAAACTACTATTTTCATAATTATTCACT
>CAYMUD010000302.1:0-1997 GCA_964393495.1 uncultured Clostridia bacterium
ATGATTGCTATAGGATTTACTTTCAATATACTTTCTATGGGAGCAGCCTCCTTAGAAAGAATTGAAACTATACTAGATGAAAAAATAGATATTAAAGATACAGAATTTGTAGATAATTCGATAACTGAGGTTAAAGGAGATATAAGAGTAGAGAACTTATCCTTTAAGTACGAAGGTGATAAAAAGAACTCATTAAAAAACATATCTTTTAATATTAATAGAGGAGAGACCTTAGGAATAATTGGAAGAACCGGAAGTGGTAAAACATCTTTGGTAAATCTTTTACTTAGACTTCACGATCCTGAAAAAGATTCTATATTTATCGATAATAAAGATATATTAGAAATACCTTTAAAGACTCTTAGAGACTCTATAGGATACGTACCTCAGGATAATTTTCTATTTACAGACAATATATATAATAATATAGATTTTGGACATAGAGATAAAAGTAAGGAAGAAATTATAGAAGCAGCAAAAAAAGCATGTGTACATGATAATATAATAGAATTTAAAGAAGGTTATGATACCCTAGTTGGAGAACGTGGAGTTACCTTATCTGGAGGACAAAAACAGAGGATTTCTATAGCTAGAGCAATGATTAAAGATCCAAAGATACTTATATTAGATGATGCCGTATCTTCTGTAGATACTGATACTGAGGAAAAAATCTTAGGACATCTTAAAGAGGATAGAAAAAATAAAACTACAATTATCATAGCTCATAGAATTTCTACTATACAAAATGCTGATAGAATTATAGTAATTGATGAAGGTGAAATTATAGAAAAAGGAACTCATAATGAATTATTGAAAAGTCAGAATCTTTACTATAGTTTATACCAAAAACAGCTTTTAGAAAAAGAATTAGAAGAAGATAAGGGTAAGGGGGATGTGATAGAATGAACCAATACGTAAATAAAGAAAAACAATATAAATCATTGGATTTAAATCTTATGAAAAGACTTTTGAAATACGCTAAACCTTTTTGGATTCAGATTACAATCTCTTTAGTCCTTCTTTTAGGAGTTGTAGGACTGGAACTTTATCAACCAATACTACTTGGCAAGGCCGTGGATGAATTTATAGTAAATGAGGATATTCCCGGTGTAGTAAGATTATCATTTATATACTTTGCTACAGCCTTAGGCATATTTATTCTTACATATATACAATCAATGATTCTTCAATACAGCGGGCAAAAGATAATATACAATATAAGGATAGAAATGTTTGAAAAACTTCAATCCTTATCAATAGAATTTTTTAATAAGAACCCCATAGGAAAACTTGTAACTAGAATAACTAACGATACAGAGACATTAAACGAACTTTATACCAGTGTTATAGTTAATTCTATTAAAAGCATATTTGTTTTAATAGGTATAGTTGCAACTATGGTTGCTTACAATCTTAGATTATCTTTAATTACATTTACAGTAATTCCTTTTATCATACTATTCACATTAATATTTAGAAAAAAAACAAGAAAAATCTACAGACAAATAAGAAGAAGAGTGGCTGGTGTAAATGCATTTATATCTGAGCATATAAGTGGTATGAAAATAGTTCAAATATTCGCTGTAGAAAAAGATGTGTATAATAGATTCAACGATGAAAATACCAAACTTAAAAAATCATACATGGATCAGTTAAAGATTTTTAGTATTTACAGACCTTCAATGTATTTGTTAAATATAGGAGCTTTTGCACTTCTTATAGCTTTTGGAGGTAGAATGGTTATAGAAGGAACTATAACTATAGGTACCATAGTTGTATTTCAAAGATACATAAGTAAATTCTTTGAACCAATACAGGAATTAGCAGAACAATTTAATGTAATGCAATCATCAATGGCATCATCAGAAAGAATCTTTAATCTGTTAGATGAAGAAGAATATATAGAAAACAAGGAAGTAACAAAAGAACTTAAAAAAGTAGAAGGAAGAATAGAGTTTAAAAATGTTTGGTTTCAATATAAAGAAGATGAGTGGATA
>CAYMUD010000303.1:0-1978 GCA_964393495.1 uncultured Clostridia bacterium
CATTTTCTCAATTCTATCAAAAGCTTCTTTTAATTTTTCTACTTTAACAGTACAAGCAATTCTTAAATAACCCTCTCCACAGTCTCCAAAAGATATACCTGGTATAGTTAGTACCTGAGCTTGTCTAAGTATTTTATCTGCTACCTCAATTGAACTCAATCCTGTGGCTTTTATATTTACAAATAGATAAAAAGTTCCCTTCGGATTTAGTACAGACATATTAGGTATTTTGTTAATTCTTTCAGCTGCATAAAGAATCCTCTTTTTATATTCTTCGATCATAGGTTTTTGAATTTCTTTTCTATTTCTAAGAGCATATATACCACCTCTTTGAGATATAGATGGAGCTGTAAAGACTACATTCTCATTGATTTGTTGAATAGTTTTAATTATATAATCAGGTGCTATTATATTTCCAATACGCCATCCCGTCATAGTAAAATCCTTTGAAAAACTATTTATAGTAATAGTTCTTTTTTTCATATTGTCAATTGAAATAAAGGGTTTAAAAGATTCCTCAAAACTGTATGATCCGTATATTTCATCAGAAATTATTATTAAGTCATTCTCTTCTGCTATTTCTGCTACTTTTTTAAGATTTTCTATGTTTAGACAACTTCCAGTAGGATTGTTTGGTGTATTTATTATTATTACTTTTGTTTTTTCACTAATTAAGCCTTCAAGCTTTTTAATGTTAATCTTCCAGTCTTCTTCTTCGTATGTGTTCAATACTACAGGAACTCCCCTAGCTAACTCTATCTGCTGCGGATAAGGTGTAAAGTAAGGAGCATGTATTATGACTTCATCACCATCATCTAAAATGGCCTCAAGAGATAAATACATTGCTAAACAACCGCTGGCAACAACTATCAACTCTTCATCATCAATTTCTATTTTATAATCTTCTTTGTAATACTTGATAATTTCTTGTCTTAGTTTTGGATCTCCTCTAAATGCAGTATATTTAGTATGGCCTTTCTTGGCATCTTTAAAAGCACCATCTATAATTATATCATTGGTAACTAAGTCCGGATCTCCTAAACTCAAATTTATTACATTATCAAATTTATCCGCTAACTCATCAACCTTACCCATAGGGGTTTTAGTATCCTTCCAATATCTTTTAGAAATATATTTATGTTCCATAATTCACCTCATATGTAAATTTAATACTTAACCTTAATTTTTTTCAATGTTTTTAAAAATAATTATTTTTATTCAAATTTAATGAAACTAATATAGATTTATTGGTTCTTAAAAAATTCCTTTATCTTATCACAGATATATTTTACCTCATCAACATCCAAATCGTAGTACATAGGGAGCCTTAATAACCTTTCACTTTCCACAATAGTATTTCTATCATTTCCCTCGAAAATCCCGTATTTTTTACCAGCAGGAGAAGTATGCAGAGGTAAATAGTGAAAAACCGCCTTAATTTTATTTTTATATAGATACTCTATCAAGTTTTTTCTGATTTGTATATTCTTTACCTTAATAAAATAAATATGTCCGTTGTGTTTTGAATAGTCTGGAATTTTAGGCAACTCCACTATGTTATATTTTTCTAATTCTCTAAGTTCATTATTATATTTTTGCCATAGATAATATCTTTTTCTATATATTTTTTCTCTGTTTTCTAATTGGTATAATAGATATGCTGCATTAGTATCAGCCATTAAATATGATGAACCTTTATCAATCCAAGAATATTTATCAACTTCTCCTCTAAAAAACATGTTTCTATTAGTACCCTTTTCCCATATTATTTCGGCTTTTTCAATTAATTTAGCACTATTAATGCTAACTGCTCCACCTTCTCCAGCGGATGTATAGTTTTTAGTTTCGTGAAAACTAAAACAACCTATATCTCCTATGGTTCCAAGGTATTTGTCCTTGTACTTTGCCATAACACCTTGAGCCGCATCTTCTATAACAAAAAGATTGTATTTATAAGCTATATTCATTATTTTATCCA
>CAYMUD010000304.1:0-1977 GCA_964393495.1 uncultured Clostridia bacterium
TTCTAAATATTATGTTTGCTGCTCCTGATGGTCCCATTACTGCTATTTCTGCTGTAGGCCATCCAAGTACCATATCTGCACCTAATGATTTATTACACATAGCTATATATGCTCCACCGTAAGCTTTTCTTGTTATTACTGTTATTTTTGGTACTGTTGCTTCAGAATAAGCATATAAGAGTTTTGCTCCGTGTCTTATTATTCCTCCAAATTCCTGTCCTGTTCCCGGTAAGAATCCCGGTACGTCTACTAGGTTTACTAGTGGTATATTAAAGGCATCGCAGGTTCTTACAAATCTTCCTGCTTTGTCTGATGCGTTTATATCTAAACATCCTGCTAGTACTTTAGGTTGGTTTGCTATTATTCCTACACTTTTTCCGTTTATTCTTGCATATCCTGTTATTATGTTTTGTGCGTAGTGTGTTTGATATTCTAAGAATTCTCCATTGTCTGATATAGTACTTATAATTTCTTTCATGTCATATGCTTTATTTGGATTAAGTGGTACTATTTCGTTAAGTTTTTCATCTATTCTGTTTAAATCGTCATTTGTTTCAAGTTTTGGTGTTTTTTCCATATTGTTTTGTGGTAAGAAACTTATCAATTGTTTAATATTAGCGAAGCATTCTTCTTCTGTTTCATCATAAAACTGAGCAACTCCACTTTTTTGGTTGTGGGTCATTGCTCCACCTAGCTCTTCTGCGCTTACTTCCTCTCCTGTTACTGTCTTGATTACCTGAGGTCCTGTTATAAACATTTTTGATGTGTCTTTTACCATAAATATAAAGTCTGTTAGTGCTGGTGAGTATACTGCTCCTCCTGCACATGGTCCTAGAATTACTGATATTTGTGGGATTACTCCTGATGCTTTTGTGTTGTTAAAGAATATATCCCCGTATCCTCTTAGAGCATCTACTCCTTCTTGGATTCTTGCTCCACCTGAGTCATTGATTCCTATCAGCGGTGCTCCTACTTTCATTGCCATCTGCTGAACTTTTACTATTTTTGCTGCGTGCATTTCTCCCAAAGATCCTCCTATTACGGTAAAATCTTGAGCAAACAAATACACTAGTCTTCCTTCTACTGTTCCATAGCCTGTTACTACTCCTTCTCCGGCAATCTTTTTCTTTTCCATCCCGAAGTTTTCGCATCTATGCTCTACAAACGTGTCTATTTCTACAAAGCTTCCTTCGTCTAACAGCTGTTCTATTCTTTCTCTTGCTGTTTTTTTACCTTTGCTGTGCTGCTTTTCTATTGCTTTTTTTCCGCCACCTAGTTCTATCTTGGCTTTTTTTTCTTTTAGTTCTTGTAGTTTTTCGTTAGGCAATTTTTTCCCTCCTGTTCTTATCAATATTCTTTAATAAGATAACGTTTTTTTTTTGTAAAGTCAAGGCATTTTGCTAAATTGCAAGGCTTTTTAAATATTATTCATTTTATAATGTTTAGTTGTAAAATTTACAGAAAAATTCAACTTTTTATAAAAAAAATTGATGGGGGAATAATATTTCCTTCAATTTTATTTTTATTAGTTAATATTGCTATTTCATTTATTATATTAAGTCATATGCCTGGCTTCCAATTAATAATGTTATATATTGATTTTTTCCTTCATCATATAATTTTATTAAAAGATAACACAACTACTTATATTTGTCAATAATATTTATCTATACACCTCCTAAAAACAAAAAACACGGTTAACAGTTGCATAACTGTTAACCGTGTATTACTTACTTTATAATAAAGGTTTGCTTTATTACCATAAATAAATAGGCTTTTCAATTTATACATAGAATTCTATTATAATCTAATATAAAAGTCAATCTATAATAATACTATACCTCGCTTCTTACACTCCATTATCATATCTACAGGCCATATAGATGACTGCACCTCACCAATATGTGCTTTTCTTAAGAATTGCAGACATATTCTTGATTGCCCAATTCCTCCTCCTATAGTATAAGGAAGTTCTTT
>CAYMUD010000305.1:0-1976 GCA_964393495.1 uncultured Clostridia bacterium
TTTTTGTAATATCTCATGTCTTCCATAACTAATGCAGAAACATCTTGAGGAGAAGTGATTTTAAAAGTATCCTCTGCTTTAGTAGTAGATATTCTTTTTCCTAACTCTACAGCTGCCAATAAGGTCGCTGCTTTTGCATTGCTTATTCCGTGATATTTATTTAAACTCTCCGGTGTAGCATTTACTAAATTTAATAACCCTTTTTCATTTTCTCTTAGTACCTTTTGACCGAGAGTTATAGCTGTATCCTTTTTACTCCCTACTCTCAATAATATTCCTATTAATTCAGAATTCGATAAAGATTTTGAACCATATTTTATTAATTTTTCTCTAGGTCTTTCGTCTTTAGGAATTTCCATTATTGTATATTTCTCTTTCATTTGTCCTCCTGGTCCATTAGGTCTATATCAAAATCCCTTTTTAAATGTTTAGATATTGAATATATTGGAAATCCAACAATATTCATATAGTCCCCTATTATTTTCTTAACCAATAGTTTGCCGTAACCTTGGATTGCATATGCTCCAGCTTTATCCTTATATTCTTTTTTATCTAAATATTTGTTGATAAAATTATCATCATAATCACCAAAAATCACTTCTGTTTCCTCATAATTAGTGATTTTTTTAAGATTTATTTGATTTAAAATGGTGTAGCCTGTTATTACTTTGTGTTTTCTATTCCTAAGCTTTTTTAAAAAATAAAATGCTTCATCCCTATTTTTTGGCTTTTCTAATATTTCATCTGAAACTACTATTGTATCAGCGGAAATTATCAAAGCATTTTTTTCTTCTATTTTACCATCTATATCTATCGCTTTTATTAAAGAAAGATACATAGCAACTTCTTTAGGTTTCATTCTTTCACTATATGTTTCTTCTACTGTTGACGGTTTAGACTCAAATTTTATAAATTTTTCCAATATTTCTATTCTTCTTGGAGATTTTGATGCTAATACTATTCTCATAACCACTCCTAATAAAATATCTTAAATACTATTAAAACAACCACTATACCTAATAAACCTGCTAAGCTTAGAGAAAAAGTGAAGCCGAAGGTTATTGATAAAAAATTCAAATCTAAAACAGCTGGTCCAAAATATATGCTTTCTGAAATACTTAAAGCAGGAAAAACATTGGAAAAAAAACCACCAATTATATTTCCCATTATAGATCCTGCTACTATTAAAAAAAACACCATTAAGAAATTTTTACCTTTTCTCATAATTAACTCCAATCTATTTTATAAATCACTTTATTTAACTGTTCTATAATAAAGTTAGATGCAAATCCTACAAAAAAACCGGTAAACAAACTAATTATATACATAACCGGTAGATATGAAAAAATATTTGGATTCTCTAAAATTAAACTAGCTGTCGCAACTTGAGCTGTATTATGTGCTATTGCTCCAAAAATACTTACTCCTATTAAACTAAAGTAATTAGAAAGATATTTGTGAACTAAATACATTGTTAATAAGCTAGATATAGCTCCAAAAAAACTATATATAAAACTTATGGGATTTCCAATTATTATCAACACTAAAAAAGTTCTAACTATATTTATAGCCAAACTTTTTTTAAATCCAAAGACTACCAGAGAAGATAATATTATCATATTAGGCAAGCCTAACTTTGCTCCTGGTGCAGCTATCGGAAGTGGTATTATGTTTTCAAATACACTTAACAATACTGCAAAAGCCGTCAGTAAAGCTAAGAAAGTAAAATTTCTCGTCTTATTCATACATTCACCTCTAGTAGCTTATTGAATCTAAATCTTCGGATGAGCCTGTTATTTGAACTACAACCTTATGAGGAAGACACACTATAATCTCTCCTGGTTCTTCTATTACTCCTTTTCTTACACAAAGTTGGTTGTTACAATCGCTTTCTTCAACCAAAACTTGGCCATTTTGGATCTGTATAATATTATATCCTTTATCTGTTATTACTTCAATTTCTTTATCTATATTAT
>CAYMUD010000306.1:0-1970 GCA_964393495.1 uncultured Clostridia bacterium
TATTGTCGCTAAATCCTGTATAAGTCTTAGCCTGTGCTGTTGCAGTTGTATTGGTTGTTCCAGTTAAATTATCAGTATCAGCTAATGTATATGTACCGTCAAGATTTTCTTGGTAATGCTTTACCTTATAGGCAGTATCAGTGTTGGCTGTGTAATTAACCTCTTCTACCTTATCACTATCTCCCATAGGTCCAGAAACTGTTAAGCTATCAGCAGTATATCCATCTACAGATGGTGATAAAACACTGTAAGCACTATCATAGTCAAGAGTTTCTGAGTGACTAGCTGGTGCTGTACTTCCATCAGCCATTGTATAGTTAACTGTTAAGCTATAAGAATTTATAGAATATGTAGCATTAACTGTTAAGTCTCCAGTAATACCTGTAACTCCTTTATCCCAACCAGTAAATGTATAACCAGTTCTTGTAGGATCTGTCGGTGCTGATGCAGAATCTTCAAACTTTATTTCTTGAGAATCTATTACTGAACCATCATGGTCTTTAAAAGTTACTGTATATTCTTCTCTGTCGTAGTATCTTTTCAAAGTCAAGGAACCATCTGATATTACTTTTTCTTGTGTTAATCCACCAGTGTCATAAAATCCAGTATAATCAATTGAAGACAAACTGACAACTTCTCCAACATAACCTTCCAAAGTTTCCTTGTCATCATCTACTAAAGTATATCCACCGTCATCAATATTTTCCTTATAGTGTTCTGTATCATAATTTGCATTTACATTTATAGTAAACATTTCTTCTACTGATAATCCACCTAAATCTGTTGATCTTACTTCTATGCCGTAAGATTGTCCTTTTTCTAGATTGTCAGCTATAAATATTTCATTATCCTTAATCCCAAATTTACCATCAGAATTATCTATCAGCATATAATCGTGATAATCTCCTTCTTGATCTTCAGTGTTTATTTTGCCAACTACATAATCAATATCATCAATTTTATCAGTTTCTAAATCTATATCTGAACCTGAATAACTTATTGAAGTAGGAGTTATATTTAGAGCAGAAGGAGTTTCGTTACTACCATTTACAACTGATATTGTAGCAGTTGCAGTAGTAGATTCTTCATTGATATTCTCACTTTCCCTTAATACATAAGAAAAAGTATCTTTTCCTGTACTTCCATCAGATATATAAGTAAATGCACCACTAGTAGTAGATAAATTTAAAGTGCCATTACTTACTGAAGATTGAGTTATTATATCATAATCATCTAAATTCGGATCATAATCATTTGCAAGAATTCCATTAAATCTATCTATTTCTAAAGTTTTTGCTTCTTCAGTTCCATCTAAATAAACTACATAGTTGTCATCTTCTGCAACTGGTGCTAATGAAGTAGATGAACCTAGTGCTGATTTAACTTCTCCATATTTAACATATGGTTGAGAATAATTGTAAAATCCGTATTTACCGTCTTTAAAAGTACCTGATATATCAAATACGACTTCATCATCCACTTTTATTTTAATTTTATCTTTAGTATATAGAATCTTAAACAAATATCTTTGTTCATAATTCCATCCATTTTTATTATGATTTGCTGCTAATATAGTCATATCATTGTCGCTTGAATCATTGATGTTATCCCAAAAATACTCATTATAGTCATTCGTTGTAACCGTACCATCAATTTTTTTCAGTGTATATCCTTCCATGCTAATATTATCTTGATCTCCTCGCCTCCAATCAAAAAGTATAAAATCATAATCATATGATCCTGAACTCTCATTTGGATCTTGATACCCCAATATAAAACCAATAAAATCATTGTCAACATGTTGCCCTTCAGGAGGATATTCAACTTCTATAGTACCCATTATTATTTCGTCAATTGAAGTATCTGGAGTAAGATAACCAGTTGGGTCATCATTAACTGACTGTATTAGTGATCTTCCTCCATCTTCAATAGTCCAAGTTCCATTACTTTGATCAACTGGAAAATCTTCC
>CAYMUD010000307.1:0-1969 GCA_964393495.1 uncultured Clostridia bacterium
TTAGTAGTTTCTCCTCCTACTTCTCCTGCTGCACTTATGGGTATGAGTCCTAGTATCATTACTAATGAAAGAAATATTGATAATAATTTTTTAAACATTTTTATCCCCCTTGCAAGTATTTTGTATTTGTAATATTTTGAAAA
The DNA here is from genome assembly GCA_964393495.1 of uncultured Clostridia bacterium. Taxonomy (GTDB): domain Bacteria; phylum Bacillota; class Clostridia; order Tissierellales; family Dethiosulfatibacteraceae; genus UBA8670. The sequence continues at coordinate 144 of CAYMUD010000307.1, forward strand.
ACAATTTATTATCATTATATCATAATGAACTTTATTTTACTATATAAAGTCTGTAAATATATAACTCTCTTTAATTGACATAGTAAACGCAAATATATTTTGCATTTAGTTTGCCAAAGAATATTTTCCCTGTATTTGCGTTTAGTCTGAGAAATACTTTTTAGGGTATTTGTTCTCTTCCCCTGCAGGGAAGATTTTTCGTTTACTCTGGCAAATTTTTCTGGTATATTTAGTCTAGTCCATACTTGGTGCCATATAAAGGAGAAAATATAATGGCACATTTAAATCTTGATGATCGTATTAATATTAAAGTTATGCTAGATTCTAATCACTCAATTACAAAGATTGCACAAGTACTTGGTAAAGCCTGTTCTACTATCTCTCGGGAGATTGCTAAACATGCTAAGGTTTCTACTAAGGTTCATTATCACCGTGTTCCTAATCGCTGTATACATAGGTTTAATTGTGATAAAAGTTATCTATGTTCTAAACATTATCGTATCTGTAAAAAGAAAAAATGTAGTATTTGTAGAGAATGTAATGATGTATGTCCTGATTTTTTAGAAGAAATATGTTTGAAGCTTTCAAAGTCTCCAAAGGTTTGTAATGGCTGTGCAGATGAAAAAAAGTGTACACTAACTAAGATTTTTTATTCTCCACAAGCTGCCCATGATGAATATCGCACAACCCTTGTAGAGGCTAGAGAGGGTGTAAATCTTACTACTTTAGAGCAAACACACATAGATGAACTCTTTAGTCCACTTTTAATTAATGGCCAGTCAATTCACCATATCTGGCTAAATAATAAAAACGAAATGATACGCTGTGAAAAATCTATTTACAGATATGTAGATAAGAGTTTGCTTTCTGCAAGGAATATAGATCTTCCTCGGGTTATTAGAAGAAAACCTAGAAAAACTAAGCCTATCCAATGTAAGATAGATAAACTTTGCTATGTTAATAGAGATTATTCTTGTTTTAAGGAATACATTTCTAAAAATCCTGGAGTTCAAATTGTAGAGATGGATACTGTTGAAGGAATTAAAGGTGGGAAGGTTCTTCTTACTCTTCACTTTACAGGCTTATGTGACTTTATGCTCGCTTTTATCCGTGATCGTAATACTGCTAGGTCGGTTATCGATATCTTTGATGATTTGTATGAAAGATTAGGGGAAGCTTTATTTAGGAAATTATTTGCCTGTATATTAACAGATCGTGGTACAGAATTTTCTAATCCTATTGCCCTTGAGACTGCTCCCAACCGACCAGTCTCAAGGTGTAGGATTTTCTACTGTGATCCGCAAGCTGCCTGGCAAAAACCTAATGTAGAATTAAATCATGAATTCATTAGAAGAGTCTTACCAAAGGGCAAGAGCTTTAATCATCTTGTCCAAGAAGATGTAAATCTTATGATGAATCATATTAATTCTTACAAAAGAAAGAAACTCAATGATCTTAGCCCTATTGATGCTATGAGGTCTATCTTCGGCAAAGAAGTTTTAGACCTTTTAAATGCAAGTATCATTAAGCCTAATGACATTGTTTTAAGTCCAAAACTCTTAAAACACTAGCAGAATAAGGTATCAAGTATGGAGGTAAATTTCATATTAAATTCGGTTTGCATTTACTTTGTCAAAATTTCAATAGAATGCTTTACCTCTTATTTGTGTACACTTTTTTAGACCAAATTCTACTATTAATACATATTTTACACCATTTTTTCCTTATTTTCTATACAAAAGTGCTCCCATAATCAATAATTTCAATAGTTTTACCTTTATTATTTAATATTGATTGATTTTTGCGTTTAGTTTTTCAATTCACCA
>CAYMUD010000308.1:0-1953 GCA_964393495.1 uncultured Clostridia bacterium
GGATGATTTAACTCTGTCCCACCAAGAGGATATACGTCTATTCTACTAATTCTTTCAGATTTTATCTGAATTCCTCCAAGCTCTTCACCGTCTTTAACAGAAGGAATGTTTCCAACATTTTCCAGTTTAATAGATATTTCACCCGGTGCATCATCATCTTCCCATGATACTTCCCAGTAGCTTCTTCCTGGTCCAAATAAAGCATCGTCTAGTACATATTTTGTTCCCATTTCTTCGTACATATTTTTGCTGTATCTATAGGTCCTATCGTAACTTTCTATAAAGTCCTTCTTTTCAATTTTTAGAAAAACATCCTTTCTATCAAATTCTACTATTACAGATTGAAAGTAGTCTCCATCATTATATGAGGAAAAGTATGTTTTATAATCTTCATAATCATTTGGACTGATAGTTATACTATCTCCTGGCTTAAGCTCTTTTTCTTTGCTTACCTTAAGGTTGATTTTATTATTATCTATTTCAGATATGATCCACCAGTGACTTTCGTTTTCATCCATTATAGTCAAATATATTCTATCGTCGTAGTAACCGAAGTATTCTCCACCCTTTGATTCTATATACTTTCTCAAATCTTTATTAAAATGCATATTTTCTTCTTCTGATAAAGATTCGTCAAATGGTACATTCATATTCCAAGTTTTTCCAAGCAAATTTATTTTCCTGTAATAGTTATCCACATCTACATAGTAGAAATATATCTCTTCTAATTCTTTAGTTTCTATACTTTCATAATTTGATTCAGCACCCATAGGATTAATATAAGGCTCTTTCTTCGACCATTTATCGTAGTTTTCTGTATAAGGAAATTCCCAAACAGGTATGTATTCTTCCTCTTCATAATCCTTAAGACCTATCTCTTCTACATCAATTTCTTCTTCTGCAATTTCCATTTCTGATTCTTCATTTTCTTTTACTTCAGGACTTTTTCCCTCATCTTCTTTGCTTTTACAGGAAGTTGATAATATTAATGCAAATATTGCAGTAAATATTAAAACTCTTTTTAATATTAAATTTTTTATAAACATATATATCACTCCAAATAAAATTCCTTTTTTTAAAACATTTTTATAATATTTTTAGTAAAAAAGACCCTTTATATCGGGCCTTTTTTTAATGTAAGTATTTATCTATAGTTTATTTGCACTAGTGTTGTGTAATTTAAATCAACTTGTTTATCAGGAGAATTTTCTGTTATAGTTACATCAAAGTCTAAATCTCCATCTTTTACAATTATTATTGTATTTTCTCCAAAGGACTGCACCATGAATTCTTCAGAATTTTCCAGTTTGTTTTTATAAAAATCAGTTACAGTCTTAACATCATCTTTAGTTCCATAACCTATTGAACTGTTGCCTTCTACTATTCCTGAGTATAATACTTTCGTTTCACTTTCAGTGTATATAGGTATGTCTTTTGGGAAATCTTCCGGAAAATCTATATTTTCTCCAATTTCGTAGGAATCAGAATCAGTATCACTTTCTTCTACTGGGTCTTCTTCAGTTTCTAATCCAGTATCCATCTCCGGCATAACTACTAAATTTATATTTGTCTTATAGTCTTCATTTTCATCAAAAGGAGCTATTGTAACTGTATATGTAATGCCTTCTTTAGTTCCCATTTTCATATACTGTCCTTCTGCATTTTGCTCCATTATTACATTTGTATTTTCTAATATATCTTCATAATATGCTTTCACTTCACTGCTGTCATCATTAGAAAAAGCTATAATTACATATTCTCCATTGTTGTTTTTACTGGCTGCAGATATAAAACTTCCTTGATATACAGGTAATATGTCTTCAGGATATTCATCTGGTATGTCTACACTATCCTTCATATCTTCTGTATAAGTTACTTCTGTTTCTCCATCTTCAGATTCAATAGTTTCCGTATTATCTCCACCACAGGCTACTGTAGTTCCAATAATTAAAA
>CAYMUD010000309.1:0-1952 GCA_964393495.1 uncultured Clostridia bacterium
GCATCTACTGTTACTTCTACAGGTGCATCTTGTTTTACATAAACTACATCCAAATCATCGACCTGGGTATATACACTCATATTACTTGTATTAAAAATATCTCCTACCCATTCTCCTGCTCTTATGTTTTCTCCTTTTTGTCTCCAAAATCCTGCTACAACACCATCCATAGGCGCTGTTATTACTAGATTGTTTCTTAGTTCATAAGCTTTATCTATACTTCTTTGAGCTTCTCTTAGTTGGTCTAAGTTCTCTTGAATCATCATTCTCACATCTGCACCAGCAAGTTTAACTAAAGATTGACCTTCTTCTACATAATCATTTTCATTTACTAATACATCTGTTACTACCAACTCATCTGAAGAAATTGAGTTTTTATATATTTTCTGCTCTTTTTTATAACTATCAACCTTTGCCATATTCTGTAAGGTAGCTGCTGGCTCAAAGGATTCTTCGGATTTAGCTAAATTTACACTAGAAATCATACCTGTCTGAACCAAGCCTGGATTTTCAGCTTCTATTTCTCCCCAGTGAACATAAGTAAGACCATAATCACCGTCATCAGGATTATCTGGTACTGCATTACTGTTTAATTTTGTGATTTTAGCCTCATAATACCCATCAAAAGATGAGAATTTAAGAAGTACTCTTTGTCCTTCATATAACTTAGAATATTCTGATTTATTAGCTTTAAAGGATAATTTAATTTCTGAATCATCTACTATACTTGCAATTAAACTTTCAAGTTCTTCACCTTCACTTGCGTTAAGTTCAGTCACTCTTCCTTTAATAGGTGCATTTATAATTATACCATCGTAAGGATTTATATTATCAACTTGTGATATATCTATTCCTAGTAATTGGGCTAAATATTCTTTTTTGCCTTCTAATTGATTTTCTAAATCATCAATTAAACTATCTAAATCTGTTGATGCTAGTTTTAAAACTGGATCTCCCTTCAATAGGTTATCTCCTTCTTCAGCTAAAAATTCATCTATTACATATGAAATATTGAATAGTTTAGGATCTGAAGGTTCTGGGATTCTAATGCCTCCACCGTAAGCTGCGTTTAACTGTCCTGAAGTTTCAACTCCTACGCTTATATCTCCTCTTGTGACTGGGCTGGTAGAGTATATAACTTCTCTTTTCCCTTGAGAATCATCTTCTGGTATCAACTGTGATATTGCATAATATCCTCCTGTTAATACAAGGGCAATAATAATTATAATTGGTAATATTCTTTTAATCATTTCTTCCTCCTGAATAATTTTGTTGTATTTTTCCGTCTATAAGCCTAATAATTCTATTTCCTATCTTCGCAATATTTTCTTCATGGGTAACCTGTACAATGGTCATATTATTTTCTTTATTTAGTCTTTTAAATATATCCATTATGTCATTTCCAGTTTTTGAATCCAAGGCTCCTGTAGGCTCATCAGCTAATATAACAGATGGTTTACCTACAATCGCACGTGCTATTGCCACTCTCTGCTGTTGTCCTCCAGATAGTTGATTCGGTAGATGGTGCATTCTTTCTCCTAGTCCGACAACTTCTAAGGCTTCTTCACAAAGTTTTTTTCTCTTCTTTTTTCTTATGCCTCTGTAAATAAGCGGGATTTCAACATTTTTCATAGCATTTAAAGAACTTAATAAGTTAAAGCTCTGAAATACAAATCCTAAAAAATTATTTCTCATTTCTGAAAGTTGGAAATCATTTAACTTCTCAACTCTATTTCCATCTAATTGATATAATCCTTTAGTAGGTTTATCTAAACATCCAATTAAATTAAGTAAAGTAGACTTTCCAGATCCAGAAGGACCCATTATTGATATAAATTCTCCTTCTTCAACTTCTAAATCAATACCTTTTAAAGCTTCAACATTTACTTGTCCTAATTTATAATTTTTATAAACATTTTCTATTTTTATAACTTTATTCATTTCACACCTCC
>CAYMUD010000310.1:0-1946 GCA_964393495.1 uncultured Clostridia bacterium
TAATAGATACGGTTTTAATGGGTAATAGAAAACTTTATGATATAGGTAAAGAAAAAGATGCTATCTATATGAAACCTGATTTTAAAGATGAAGATGGTATGAGGGCTGGTGTGCTTGAAGCCGAATTTGCTGATATGGGTGGCTATGAAGCTGAGACAGAAGCATCTTCATTACTTCAAGGACTTGGAATCCCTATTAGCTTACATACAGAATATATGAAAGATCTGAAAGAGTCTGATAAGGTAAAGATCTTACTAGCCCAAGCACTATTTGGACATCCGGATGTTCTATTGTTAGATGAACCTACCAACGGCTTGGATTTGAAAGCAGTATTGTGGTTAGAAGATTTTCTTGCAAACTTTAATGGGGTAGTTTTGATTGTATCCCATGATCGATATTTTCTGAACGAAGTTTGTACTCATATGGTAGATATTAATTATGAAACAATTAATATGTTTACAGGAAACTATGATTTCTGGTATGAATCTTCTCAATTGGCTTCTAAAATGCTAAAGGACCAGAACAAGAAAAAAGAAGAGAAAATCAAAGAATTACAAGCCTTTGTTGATCGCTTTTCTGCTAATGCATCTAAGTCTAAGCAAGCGACTTCCAGGAAAAAACTTTTAGAGAAAATCACTTTAGATGATATTAAACCTTCAAGTAGGAGATATCCTTTTGTAGGCTTTTCCCTCTCTCGAGAAGTAGGAAATGAAATTCTATTTGTTGAAAACTTAACGGTGGAAGATAATGAAAAAAAACTAATAGACAATCTTACTTTTAGGGTAAATAAAAACGACAAGATAGGATTTATTGGGAATGAAATTGCAATTACCAAGTTTTTTAATATTATAAATAAAAAATCTGATGATTACCAAGGAGAATTTAAATGGGGTCAGACAATTACCAAGGAATATTTTCCAAAAGATAATTCTGAGTATTTTGAAAATGCCAACTTTAATTTAATTGAATGGCTTAGACAGTTTTCTAAGGAAAAATCAGAAATTTTCATCAGGGGATTTTTAGGAAAAATGCTTTTTTCTGGAGAAGAAGCAACAAAAATGGCCAATGTCTTATCTGGTGGAGAAATGGTGAGGATGATGTTCTCAAAGATGATGGTTGAACCATCTAATGTACTAGTTCTTGACCAACCTACCAACCACTTGGATTTGGAATCAATAGAAGCAGTAAATAATGGCTTGGTTTCTTATAAGTCTAATATCCTCTTTACCTCTCTCGACCACCAGTTTGTATCATCTGTAGCCAACCGTATTATTGAAATATTTGATGATGGAACTTATAGAGATGAGTCAATAAATTATGAGGATTATATAGAAAAATATGTAAGACATTAAATCAAAATGGGTAAAAATTAAAGTGTTTTGACATAAATCATAGCAAATACAAAATAGTCCAGGATCTTATCCTGGACTATTTTGATATACATCTCGCCAACCCTGACATGGGTAGTCCCTAGCCTTTCGCCTTCGCCCTTTGGGCTTGGTTCAAGGGTGACTACTCCAGTCTTTACTCCAGCTCTATGGTTGCCGGCGGCTTGCTTGTTATGTCGTACATCACTCGGTTTACATCGTCTACTTCGTTTACGATTCTATTTGATATTTTTTCTAAAACTTCGTGAGGTATTCTAGCCCAATCCGAAGTCATACCGTCTGTACTTGTAACTGCTCTTAATACTATTGTGTGTGTATATGTTCTTTCATCTCCCATTACTCCAACACTTCTTATACCAGGAAGGGCAGCAAAATACTGCCATATTTGATTTTTAAGGCCTGCTTTTTTTATTTCATCTCTAAAAATAAAATCTGCTTCCCTAACTATTTTAAGTTTTTCTTCAGTAATAGCCCCCAGTACTCTTATGCCTAATCCAGGTCCTGGGAATGGCTGTCTTTCAACTATTTCTTTAGGTATTTTAAGTTCTCTACCTACTT
>CAYMUD010000311.1:0-1929 GCA_964393495.1 uncultured Clostridia bacterium
CCAGCGGAAACAGTATTCGATACCAATACTATGTACTATCTCCTTAAGGCTAAAGAAAAAGGAGCAAAGATTGTAGTAATAGATCCAAGGAATTCTGATACTGTAAGAGCTTTAGCAGATGAGTGGATTCCTATTAAACCAACTACAGATAATGCACTTTTTGATGCAATGACCTATGTAATGATAAAAGAGAATATATACGATAAAGACTTTGTAGACAAGTACTGTCTGGGATTTGATGAAGAACATATGCCGGAAGATATAGCAGAGGATAATTCTTTAAAATCATATATTCTAGGACTATCCGATGGAGTAGAAAAAACTCCTAAATGGGCTGAAAAAATAACGGGAATAGCAGCTGAAAAAATAGTAAAACTTGCAAGAGAATACGCTACTATGAAACCTTCAGCCTTGATTCAAGGATTTGGGTCACAAAGACATGCCAACGGAGAACAGGCGGTAAGAGGAGCTACAGTACTTGCCTCCATTACTGGAAATGTAGGGAAATACGGAGGATGGGCAGCTGGAGCAGCCTATCATGCTGAATTTGCAGTAGAAGGTATACCATATACTAATAGAGTAAAGGAAAAAATTCCTGTTTTCACTTGGATAGATGAAGTAGAAAAAGGAAATATAAAATTTATAGGAAATTTTGCAGGAAACTGCCTCATAAACCAGCACTCAGATATAAATAGAACAATAGAAATACTAAAGGATGAAAATTTATGTGAATTTATCCTTACAACAGAGCATTTTATGACATCATCCGCAGAGTATTCAGACTTAATTCTTCCAGGTGATGACTTCCTGGAGCGAGATGATATAGTTACATCTTGGGGAGTTAAAGATTTTGCCTTTTTTCAAAACAAAGTAGTAGAAGCGGAATATGAAAGAAAACTGGGATATGAATGGATTCTTGAACTGTCTAGAAGGTTAGGAGTAGAAGAAGAATTTTCTCAAGGGAGAAACTATGAAGATTGGCTTAAATATATAGTAAATAAAACTAGAAATAGACATAAGGACTTTCCAACATACGAAGAATTCAAGAAAGAGGTATTATATGAAAAAGGAAGAGATAGGACATATGTAGCCTTTGAAAAGCAGATTAAAGACTTTGATAAGAACAAATTTCCAACACCTTCTGGAAAGATAGAGATATTTTCAAAAAGACTTTACGACATGAGAGACTCTGAAATACCGGCTATACCTAAATACGTAAAAACTTGGGAAGGACCGGAAGACGAGTTAACTCAAAAATATCCTCTCCAGCTTTTCGGATGGCACAGCAAAAAAAGCGTAAATTCTATATTTAACAACTTTAATGAAGAGACTATGGGAGACCTTGGTAAACATAGACTCTGGATAAATAAAGAAGATGCAGAAGATAGAAATATCAAAGATGGAGAAAAGGTAAAAGTATTTAACAATAGAGGAGAACTTGTCATAGAAGCAAGAGTAACTGATAAGATTATGAAAGGTGTAGCGGCAATGCCCCAAGGAGGCTGGTACAAAGCAGATAAAAAAGGATTGGATAAAGGTGCCAACATAAATGTACTCACCAAACAGCATCCTACGGCTTTAGCTAAAGGAAATCCTCAGCATACAAACTTGGTAGAAGTAGAAAAATATTAAAAATGTGTAATTAATGGAACAAATTTACACTCTAATTTGTCTAAGTAAATAGGAGGCGATTTAAATGAAAAAGATTTTTACAGTGATTTTGATAGTTGTACTGGTATTTAATCTAGTAGCTTGTACAGAACAGGAAGTAGAAGTTGAAATTAATGAAGAGGAAATAAGTGAAAATGTTACTAACAGCAACTCTGAATTTGCAGCAGACATATTTAAAGAACTAAACGGTAAAGATTTGGAAAACAATGTTTTTATTTCTCCATTTAGCATATCAACAGCTCTTACTATGACTTACAA
>CAYMUD010000312.1:0-1923 GCA_964393495.1 uncultured Clostridia bacterium
AAAAAAGCTTTTAGACTTTATGATATTGAAAATCAAATATTTAATGGTAAATCATATTATACTAACACACTTCCAGGTGGAGCTTGCAGAGGTTACGGATCTCCTCAAATACATGCAGTATCTGAGATAAATATAGATAATTGTGCTAAAAAAATCAATATGGATCCATTACAATTTAGATTAATAAATGTTGTTGAACCAGGAGCTAAAGATCCTATAGGTGCTCCTGAATTAGGAAATGCAAGAATTAAAGATTGCCTAATAAAAGGTTCGGAAGCTTTTAATTGGAATGATAGAAGAAAATCTATAAAGACAAAAGATACTGATAGATACTCTTATGGAATTGGAGTAGCAGCAGGAACCCATGGAAATGGATACCACGGTGCTTTTCCGGATTTTACAAATGTAAATATATCAATACTTCCTAATAATAGAATTTGGATAAAAATAGGAATTCACGATTTAGGATGTGGTACTGTGCTTACAATGCAGCAAATAGCAGCAGAAGTATTTAATATTTCTACTAAAAACATAGATGTACCCCAAGCAGATACATTTGTTTCTCCATATGATTCAGCAGGTACTCAAGCGAGTAGGGTAACTTTTGTATGCGGCGGAGCTGTAAAAAAGGCTTCTGAAGAATTAATTGAAAAAATGCTAAAAAATTATATGAAATTATTTCATTGTGAAATTGAAGATATATTATATGAAGATGGATATATATGGAATAAAGGTAATGATAAAATTACCTATGGAGATTTGGCAGTTTTAGTAGAAAGTAAATTTGAACATGATTTAGAAGTAAATACTAAGTATAAATCACCAGGAAATCCAGCTGTGTATGCTGTGTCTTTTGCTGAAGTAAAAGTAGACAATTATAGTGGTCTTGTAGAAATTGAAGATATTTTAGCTGTACATGATTTGGGCCAGGCAATTAATAAAACTTTAGTAGAGGGACAAATAGAAGGTGGTGCTCAGATGAGTATTGGAATGGCCTTAACCGAAGAAATTGAGTACAGAAAAGATGGAACAGTTAAAACTGATAATTTTTCTAAATATCATATTATTAATTCTCCTTCTATGCCTCAGGTGAAATCTTTACTTATAGAGGATGGAGAACCTGGAGGACCATTTGGTGCTAAAAGTGTTGGAGAAATCACTGCAGTAACTCCAGGACCAGCAGTTATAAATGCTGTAAACAATGCTTTAAATACTAATTTATGTGACCATCCAGCTACACCGGAAAGAATCATAAAGGCTGTATTAAACAAATAAAATTGAATAAGCGCAGGGGAAACCCTTCCTCTTAAGGGAGAATATTTCAGGGCTGTGAATAGGGGTAATCCATAATCCTAGGAGCTGAGAAATGGACAATGAACTAAGAGGTACTGCTGCGTACATTATGATAAAAGACAGGTTAGGAAGTTTAGAAATAAATAATTATTTTTTGATGTGCAAAAAACCTTCCTACTGGGAAGGTTTTTTTATAAAGGGAGGAAAATATGAATATATTTAAAAAAGCATACGAACTTGAAGAAAAAAATGAATCTTTTGTTTTGGTTACTCTTATAGAAACAAATGGATCCACTCCAAGAAATGATAGTGCTAAAATGATAGTAACAAAAAATGGTGAAACTTATGGAACTATAGGAGGAGGTTCATTTGAGCATACTGTAATTAAAGAAGCTGGAATATGTGTTTTAAAAGGAGAATCAAAAATATTAGATTACAATTTAGATAACAAAGAGAGAGACAGCTTAAATATGATATGTGGAGGAAAGGCAAAAGTCTATATAGATGTAATTAATTCAGAACCTATGATACTTCTTTTAGGAGGAGGACATATTAATTATTCTATTTCTAAATATATTGATATTTTGAACTATAAATATATTATAATTGATAATTTAAAAGAAATGGCTA
>CAYMUD010000313.1:0-1923 GCA_964393495.1 uncultured Clostridia bacterium
TTGTTGGATGCTGTATCTAATTTTTCTTTTAGGTAGGTCATTGAGCTTCCTAACATCTTTATTCCACTATCCATTTTTTCACCTCTATCCGATGGCTATTTCTATATTCTCTCTAAGTTCATTGTTTATTTCTTTCATTATTTGAGAAACTCTGGATTCTGATATATCGAGAACTTCTCCTATTTCTTTTAGGTTTAATTCTTCTTTATAGTATAACGACACAATCTGTTGTTTTCTTTGGCTTAGTTTTGCAATTTCTTGAGCTAGAATTTTTTCCATTTCTTTTTTTTCAAGTACTTTTTCCGGGTTATATTCATCTGAGCCCCTTTCCATTGGTGATATACCCTTACTTACTGCATTTTCAAAGGATGCCATGTTTGAATTTTCTACATAGTGTACTACCTTTGCATACTCGTTAAGGGATAATTTAGCAGCTTCTGCTATTTCTATATCGTCGGGTTCCCTGTCTAGTTCTTTTCTAAGTTCTTTTCTCTTTTCTAAGATAAGCTTTTCTTTTTCTCTTATGTTCCTAGATACCCAATCCTGCTTTCTCATAAAGTCCTTTATAGATCCTCTTATCCTTATGGATGCGTAGGTCTCAAATTGAACGTCCTTAGATAGGTCAAATTTATCTACCGCGTCTATTAGTCCAATAACTCCTACACTGTAAAATTCTTCCTTTAAGTAGTGATTACCTATCATCATATAAACTATCTTTCTTACAAGAGGGAGGTATTCTTCGACGATTTTGTTTCTATATTCTTTTTTGCTGGTTTTTTTATACTTTTCCCAAAGCTTTTTTTCTTCCATGTAAACCCTCTTTTCAAATACTAATACTTCCTACAACCTTGATATCGTATTTGCTATCTATTTCCGATACAGACATTACGTCTAGGTCTTTTCCGTTTTGATTTATTAGATTTCTAATATGTCTTCTCAGTACTGGTGTGGTTACAAGAACAGGATTATTCCCTTCATCTACAGCTTGGTTGTATTCTTTGATAGTATTTTCTGTGAATTTTTGTATTTCCTGAGGTTTTAATGTGTTTTCAGGATTTTCTCCTTTATTTGTTACTGTCTGAGAAATTCTCTGCTCTAGATTTGGAGAAATCATAAGTACTTCTAACCTATCTTCATAAGCATATTTTGCTGATATTTCTTTTTTAAGTCCCTGTCTTACGTATTCTGTAAGTTCATCTACATCTGGAACGGTCTTTCCGTAGTCTCCTAGTATTTCTAGTATAGTAGGTAGACTTTTTATCTTTAGTCCTTCTTGGAGAAGATTTTTTAGAACTTTTTGAAGGGCTCCCATAGATATTATTTCAGGAACTACATCATTTACTAATGATGGGTATTTTTCTTTTAATGTATTTACCAAGTCCGTTACTTCTTCTCTTCCTAATAGTTCGTGGCTGTTACCCTTTATGATTTCTGATATATGTGTAGCTATAACTGATATAGGGTCTATTACTGTAAAACCTTTCATTTCAGCCTTATCTACTTCTCCTTCTTCTATCCAATATGCTGGCATTCCAAAGGCCGGCTCTCTTGTTTCTATTCCATCCAGTTTTTCATCGGTATCTTCTGGATTCATAGCTAGGTAGTAGTCGCTTAGTACCTCTCCTTTTGCTATTTTGTTTCCTTTTATATTTATAATGTATTCGTTAGGCATAAGGTTCGGATTGTCTTTTACTCTTATTTTAGGTACTATTACTCCCATTTCCATGGCTATTTGCCGTCTAATCATTACGAGTCTATCTAGGAGTTTACCGCCTTTTTGTCTGTCTACAAAGGATACTAAGTTGTACCCAAATTCTATTACTATAGGGTCTGTAAATATATAGTCCGTAATTTCGTAATCGTCTTCTTTTTTCTTGGCTTTTTGTATTTTGCTTTCTTGTTCCTGTACTTGTTCTTCTTGTA
>CAYMUD010000314.1:0-1918 GCA_964393495.1 uncultured Clostridia bacterium
CTCTAGTAATTTAACGCATTTAACGCAGCATAAGCTGAACTCCAAGCTAGTTTTCGAATAATCTTCTAATAGAAAAACTTTCAGCAATTATTTTTCCTCTCTAGAATACAGTGTTTATTCTACTCGGCTCTTCTCAGTTTTATTTATAAATATTATTAATAGTATATTATCACAAATTAAATTTGTCAATAATTTATACTACTTATGTCTTTTAATCAATTCTTCTTTAATTTCTCCTATATTCACCTTTTTTTCTACCATAAGTACTAATGTATGATAAACTAGATCACTGATTTCATAAACAAGTTCATTTTTGTCTTGGTTTTTAGATGCTATTATTACTTCCCCACTTTCTTCAGCCACTTTTTTAAGTATTTTATCTATTCCTTCTTTAAACAGGTAATTAGTATAGGAGTTTTCTTTAGGATTAATTTTTCTGTCTTGAATTATTTCATATAATTTTTCTACTACCTTGTCTTTATTATCCCTTTCGTCTAGCACATAGTTATGAAAGCAAGAATATTTTCCCGTATGACAGGCAGGTCCTTTTTGTTGAACTTCTAAAAGGACAGTGTCTCCATCACAATCGTATGAAAACCCTTTTAACCTTTGAAAATTTCCAGAAGTTTCACCTTTAACCCAAAGTTTTTCTCTACTTCTACTGTAGTAGCAAACCTTTTTATCTTCTAAGGTTTTTTTTATTGATTCTTTATTCATATAGGCCATCATTAATACTTTTTTTGTATTTATATCTTGGGCTATGGCCGGTACTAAACCTTTTGCATCAAATTTTATTTTTTCAATTACTTCATTGTATTCCATCTTCTACTCCTTTATATTCTGACTTCAATTCCTTTACTCTTAAGATATTTTTTTAACTCATTTATATTTATTTCTCCATAGTGAAATACAGAAGCTGCTAATATACCATCTACATCTGCTTTATGGGCGACTTCATAAAAATGATCCATTTTACCTGCTCCGCCTGAAGCAATAACCGGAACTCTTACTCTGCTTGTTATCTCAGTCAATAGTTCAATATCATATCCTTTTTTCATTCCATCAGCATCTATACTGTTTATAACTAGTTCACCAGCACCAAGTTCAACTCCTTTTACAGCCCACTCTATAGCATCCAGGCCAGTATTTTTTCTACCGCCATTTATAATAACCTTCCAGCTACCATCCTTATCTTTCATTGCATCTATGGATAAGACTACACATTGAGCTCCGTATTTTTGAGAAGCTTCTTTTATTAGCTGGGGATTTTTTACTGCAGAAGAATTTACAGATACTTTATCTGCTCCTTTTCTTAGTATACTGTTAAAATCTTCTAAAGTTGACACTCCTCCTCCAACTGAAAAAGGAATATTAATCTCGTCAGCAACTTTTTTTACAAATTCTAACGAGGTTTTTCTTCCTTCGTTTGATGCTGTAATATCATAAAAAACTAATTCATCTGCTCCTGTATCACTGTAGTGTTTTCCTAAGGTTTCCGGTTGATCTACATCTACAATATTTTTAAATTTTTTTCCTTTAACAACTCGGCCTTTTCTTACATCAAGGCAAGGTATTATTCTTTTTGCAAGCATTTATAAGCCTCCTCTAAATCTATATCTCCATTGTATAGAGCTTTTCCTACTATAGCTCCATATATACCTAACTTGTCTAATTTTTTTAAGTCATCAGTAGTTGAAATACCTCCTGAAGCAACTATATTAAGATTGGTTTTATTTTTCAGCATTTCATAATATTTAAAGTTAGGTCCTGATAACATACCGTCTTTAAGAATATCTGTATAAATTAAAGTTTTAATACCTATTTCTTCCATAATTTTACATATATCTAAAACATGTACCTTTGTTATTTCTTTCCATCCTTTAATAGCTGCATAACCATCTACTGCGTCTACTGATAC
>CAYMUD010000315.1:0-1915 GCA_964393495.1 uncultured Clostridia bacterium
TAAACTCATGTGACAGGCATCTTTGTTCTTCAATATTCTCTTTGGGTTGAGTCCCAATTCTTTATGAATTCATTTTCTTTTATCACTGCTTGAAAAGGTGGATCGAGGAAAGTAATAATCAACTGAATGACTTTCTCCAGATTTAAATCATATTTCAATACCTTCTTACAAAATATATCCCATCTATTACCAATCGCATCACTCATGATCAGCCTCTCAATGACTTGGACTGAATCTTTCTCTATTGGTGTTCCCCTGTTTGAAAAGGTCTCATATATCGCTTCTTGGACTTTTCTTCCTTCAAAATCAAAGGAAGTCGCTAGGTAATAGATATCATAAAAATCTTTCATACGTCCCGTCGATTCCATGAATCGAACAATCGCATCAAGTTTTTCCGATATCGTTGATTCTAATGAATAGGTAAGAATTATCGGTTCTTTAAATCCATCAAGTAAAACAGGGAGCGTTCTTATAAGTGGTGCTGGAACGATTGTATCTCCCACACCAAAATCGATACTAAATGGCGTTCTCGTTTTCCCAATCAGACCTATTAGATTCACACGAATGCCGTTATACTCCTTTATCTCACTGATCGGTTCAACGCTTCTTATTTCAATTTCCATTAATTCATCGTTACTCTTCTGATCTATGATGGAGCGAACTAATTCTTCAACGGAACCAAGCTCATTAGAATGATTCTTTAGCAAATAATCAGCATCAACTGTAGGTCTTGTTGTAAAGTCACTGATTGAATATAATAGAAATCCACCTTTTAAAATAAGTCGGTCTCGATGTTGGCTTTGAGCCAGCCTTCTAATAAACTCTTCCTGAAAAAATAAATTTAACAGTTGTTGAAACGCTATACCTTCTGCTTTTGCTTTATTTTTTAATCTTGCCAGTATAGACGCACTTGAATAAGTCATTATAGCCACTTCCCTATCTGAGATTGAACTTTTTTCGTGATGTTTAACATTTCAGCATACTCAAATAGACGCCTGATGTTCATTTGTGGGTCTTTGGTGTATCGCATCACGGCACTTGTAAAAACTTCTTTTTCGAGTTTCTTTTCATAGCGCATAATATCACACATGGTGCGATCTCTATCGAAAATTCTGACTTCAACACCTTGCACTTCAAATGTTGTAACACCAATACTAAGAAATTTTGTTTCTTGATAGTATGGTTCTACAAGTGGGTACTCAATGTCATACTGGCTTTTTTCACTATCTCTGTCCACTGCTATTTGCCAAGCGGTTGGAATCCTATCCGTATAGTGATAATGCAGGAGTGCACTTTCAAGAAATATAACCGCTTCAGGAAATAGTCTTGCAATAATTACTTCCTCTGGGTTAACTTCATCAGCGAGTTCATAGTAACCATACTTTATTTTTGATATTTCACCTTCTTCAAAAAGCTTTTTAATTTGACGACTGCTTAGACCCAGTTCTTTCAGCTCTGATGTTTTCAGTACGCCCCCACTTTTTTCAAATTCACTTATTATTTTATGTTTTTCAATCATATTTGCACCTCTTTATCCGCATCTAAATTTCAATGCGGGTATTTAGGTGCATTATATCATTGTTTTAACTATTTATCAATGCGTTTATTCATGCTTAATATGCTGCAATAAGAAAACAGGCCAGCCTGCTTTTCAAATTTTAAAATTCGAGTCCAACATACCGTCCATATGAGTAACCTTCTTCGTTTAGAAGTATTTTTTTCTCCAGTTTCAATATTTACAACGCGGATGCACCTCACCTCTCCATTTTGATTGATGCCTCCGTCTTCTGCAGTGATCCAAAGCTGATCTTTTAAGAAGTCCTGTGAAAATTCTTTAAACTCTGCATACTTTAAAATCACTCTTTATTTATATGTTTTGTTTCAAAAAAATCATGTCCATTTTTTTTAATTCTAT
>CAYMUD010000316.1:0-1896 GCA_964393495.1 uncultured Clostridia bacterium
TATGAAGTACTTGGACAAAATGGTTCTATGCTTATGGTTACAGCATCAGGAACAGGTGTTGTGGTAGAATAAATATAAGAGATTTAATGTATTTAAAAAAAGAAAGGATGGTATAACATGGGAATAAGAAAAATATCATTAATTGCAATGATGGTAGCTTTAATAATGGTTCTTACAGGTTGTATACAAATGGAAGTAGGAGTAGAACTTAATAAAGATGGCTCTGGTGGAATGGAAATTTTGGTAGCTCAAAACACAGACCTCATGGATGAAGAGCTTGACACAGAAACAGAAACAGAGACGGAGGCCTTAACATTTTTTGAAGATGAAGACTTTGAAGGTTTAGAAGGAGTAACTACTACTACAGAAGCAGTAGAGTATATGGATAAGGGATACAACTTTGCTGGGGAAAAAGCGATTATTGAGATTGGAGATATGGAAAGCTTTTTAGTTCATATGAATGAAACTAATGAGAGTGAAGATGGTATAAGATTAGTAGAATTGGAAAACGGTAATAAGAGATTTGAGATGGATGTTACACTAGATGACCAGTCTTTAGAAGGTGAAGAAAGCAGTCCAGATGATGCACAGCTTTATGCTATGCTTGAAGGAACTGGTATGAAGATACTTTATTCTATTTCTACAGATTATGAAGTAGTTAATCATAATGCTCACATAGTAGATGGAAATAAATATACTATTGATTTATTAAGATTATCTAGAGAATTACAGAATACTGGCGAGGATAAAATAATCTTTTTTGTAGAATTTGAAACGGAAAACAGTACAGGTGAGCCAAGTGAGGAACCTGTACAGGATGATGAAAAGTTTAGTGGAAATAGAGAAGAAGTCGAGAATAGATTAAAAGAATTGATTCAGTTAGATAGAAAGCACCAAGACTTTTATGGTCAAGCTTTAAAAGAAATTGGTATTTTACAAGGTACAGATAAAGGCTTAGAATTAGATAAAGGACTTACAAGAGCTGAAGGTGCTGCAATGTATGCAAGGCTTTTGGGAGTAGAAGAGGAAATCGAATTATTTGTAGTAGAAAACCCAGACTACACTAGCGAATTTACAGATGTACCTGACTGGGTTAAACCAACTATAGATTACCTACATTATGAAGGATTAATCAATGGTATAAGTTCAACGGAATATGGTTCTGCTAATCCAATGAAAGAAACTGAATATGCTACTTTAGTACTTAGAGCATTAGGATATAAGGATGGAGAAGATTTTGAATGGGATAGTGCAAATATTAGAGCAGTTGAGATGGGTTTATTTAAAGATGATACTACTGATCCTTCAGTGATGTTGGGTGGAGAATTTAACAGAAGAAAAATGTCTTATATTTCATATAATGCTCTTTTCAGTGAAGATGCAGATGGCATTATGTTGATAGATAGATTGGAAGATTAGCAGCGGATAAATTAAAATATAAAGAGTAAATAATAAAATATGTAATATAAATGCGGTAATTAGTCTTGATTATCGCATTTTTCTATATTTTTGTTTATATTATTTAGATATTTGATATAATAAACTACATAAGTTAATTAAAAATTAAAGACGGAGGGATTAGATGATAGGTGTTTTGTTTTCAACATTAGGAGGTTTGTTCGTTAGTCTTCAAAATGTTTTTAATACGCGTATAAGTGAAAAAGTAGGATTTATAGAAGCTACAGCGGTTGTACATGCTGTAGGGCTTGTCTTTGCTGTTGCAGCTGTTGTTCTTTTAGGCAAAGGAAATATAAGGAATGTTACAGAAGTCAATAAAGTTTATTTATTAGCAGGTTTTTTTGGTGTTATGATCATTTTTAATATTATGAAAGGTATAAGTTATCTAGGGACTGCATTTGCTATGGCTGTTATGATTGTTTCTCAGCTTACCTTTGC
>CAYMUD010000317.1:0-1875 GCA_964393495.1 uncultured Clostridia bacterium
TAATCCTCAAGCATGCTAATTGTATTTTCAAAATCCTCATTAAGATTTATACTATATCTCATTATTCTTTCTTCAATAGGTCTGTCTGCTTCATAAATTATACTATAGTTTTTAAAACTAGTTTCAGCTTTAGTAGTTGGAACTTCTACTTCTCTGTCTTTTTTTAATCTTCTTTCTATATAATACTCAGGATTTCTATTTGAATCAGGTCTTATAAGTATTTCAAAGGAATATTCTGAATTTTCTAAAAATCTTTCAAAGTCTTTTTCTAGATTTAATTTTAACTTTTGTATATTTAACCCATTAATATCATATGACTTATATCCATCTTTATCATTAACTTCAAACATAATTGAACTTATATCTTCTTCATTAAGATATTTTTGATTGTATGCTAGTCTACTTTTAAATTCCTCAGTAGTTATTATTTCTTTGGCTCTTGAGTTTAAGTAATCACCATTATAATCATCAGTCTCTTCTAAGTTGTAATATCTGGTTATATTATCTCCATCCTTCATTACATAGGTAATTATAACATTTTGACCTATGTAGTAGCTTTGATCTTCAAGTATATGTTGATGGATGTCTATTATGTTATCTATGCTTTTAGCTGAAGTATAAACATCAACATTCTCTCTAAAGCTATCATTATTTATATCTTGAAGATTGAAATCGTAAACCTGTCTACTTCTATCCCATTCCTGCTGATAGTGATACATAGAATTTCCTATAAAAGCATATCCTACTTCATCAGCCTCGGGTACATAATATTCGTATTGATTTGTTGCTATATTCCCACCTACTATAAATAATGCAAAGACAAGTAGATAAGTTATGTACATCTTAGCTCCTTTGAATGAAGGAGAGAAGGTTTTTTCTAAAATAGCATTTATTATGTAGTATGCCAAAGCAGATAGTAGTACAAATACAGCCATCTTTCCAAGAAAACTTTCTGTTCTTAATGCTAATGAAAAGCCTATAGGTACTAAAGTAGCTAAAAATAATGATATGAAGTACTTATATCCATCATACACTACAAGGTCTGTTGTTCTTTCGTTTTTTCTTCTGTTAAGAAGCTTATATCCGATTAAGTATAGTACAGCCATAATAACTGCCAACTGAAAAAAATAAGCCAAATTTATACCTTTATCGAAATAATTAATAAAATACAATTTATCAACCTTGTAGTAGTTCTCTACAAAGCTGTTGAAAAGTATATTAGCATCAAAACCTAATGCTATATCTTCAATTATTGTAAACAAATAGTTGATTATAGCTAAAAAGGATAATGGTAGTGTAAAGTTAACAACCGTAGCTACTGCCGCTGCTATAGGATTTCCTGTAAGAATACTAGAAAAAGCTGCTGTAAGTATCCCTGTAACCAACCAAGGTATAGTGACAATGTACATTTCATGGACATCTACACCGGCTATAAGATTAATTACTGCCAATACACCTATCAAAACACCTGTAAATATTATATTTGTAATAACAACTAAATTTACTCTCTGCATTGATGTCACTGGTTTTGATAAATAATATCCCAATTTTCTATTATCGTGTAAATATCCGAAATCAATTATACAGTTTATAAATACTAGTATGAATATTTCTACCATACCCACAACTATATTTCCTTCTTGTATTTCACTTATTAAAAGTAAGGGCATTATAAGTACTGTGATTATGAGTATGGCGAAGGAAATTAAAAACCAGTTTTTCTTTCCTGCAATGCTGTCTAGTAGTATAGTCTTAAAGTTATTAGGAAATAAATTCTTCTTTTCCATATCCGGCACCTCCTAATTCTGTTATAAATATTTCTTCTAAATCCATAGATAATTCATCAAAGATTAGAAGATTGTATTTTTCATTTAA
>CAYMUD010000318.1:0-1840 GCA_964393495.1 uncultured Clostridia bacterium
GGCAATGAATATAATCTTCAGCTTAACGATGCAGTAGATAGAGATTTATATAAATTTGTAGAATAGTTTTTAACTTTAAAACCTCCAGACAATTGTCTGGAGGTTTGTGGGTTTAATTAATTGCTGCGTGACCGGTCTCTCCGGTTCTTATTCTGTGAATATTATCAATTTTGTAAACAAATATTTTTCCGTCTCCTATTTCCCCTGTTCTACATACTTTTTCAGCGGTTTCTACTACTTTTTCTACAGGTATATCACAAATTACAACTTCTAGCTTTATCTTGGGAAGCAGCTGTGCTGTAAATTCTGATCCTCTGTATTTTGTAGTTTGACCTTTTTGTTTTCCTGCTCCTAATACATTTGACACCGTCATTCCAAAAACTCCTATTTCAACTAGAGCATTTTTAAGTTCTTCAAATTTACTAGGTCTTGTTATTATTTCTACTTTTGTGTAATCATTATATTTTTCAGACATTTTGACCTCCTATTTGATTGATATAGTTCTTGGAGCAAAGTCAGCGTAACTTTCAATACCGTGTTCATGAATATCAAGTCCTGAACTTTCTTCTTCTTCAGATACTCTAAGTCCTATTGTCATATCTATAGTTTTAAATAAAACGAAGGAAGTTGATAATGTCCAAGCTGCTACTGCTAAAACTCCTATTGCCTGAGTAGCTAGAAGGGCAGTACCTCCTCCGAAGAAAAGTCCACCTTCTACTGCAAATAGTCCTACTGCTAAAGTTCCAAAAGCACCACTTATACCGTGTACTCCTATTGCTCCAACAGGGTCGTCTATTTTAACAACTTTATCTATAAATTCAATGCCATACAGCATTACAAAACTTGTAAGAAATCCTACTACTGCGGCTCCTCCGAATCCGATTACATCAGTTCCAGCTGTTATTGCCACCAATCCTCCCAGAGCACCATTTAGTGTCATACTGACATCTGGTTTTCCGTACTTTATCCATGTCAGAATCATTGTTGAAAGTGCACATGCAGCTGCAGAGAGATTAGTAGTCATAAATATGTGACCGATATCTTCACTAGCCATACCTGATAGTGTTGAGCCGGGATTAAATCCAAACCATCCGAACCATAATATAAATACTCCTAAAGCACCAAGTGTTAAACTGTGCCCTGGAATTGCTTTTGATTTGCCGTCTTTGGTGTATTTACCTATTCTAGGTCCAAGAACTGCAGCTCCTACTAGTGCTGCCCACCCTCCTAAAGAGTGAACTACTGTAGATCCTGCAAAATCATGGAATCCCATTTCAGATAACCATCCTCCACCCCATATCCAGTGTCCTACTATAGGATAGATGATAAGTGATATAAAGAAACTGTATATTAGATAAGATTTAAATTTTGTTCTTTCTGCCATAGCTCCCGATACTATTGTAGCTGCTGTAGCACAAAACACGGTTTGAAAAATTAGAAATGCAGATGTAGGTATATTTAATCCTAAAAAATCGTATGAACCTTGTGCCATAATATCTATTTTACCTATGAGTCCACCTATATCTGTACCAAACATTATACTAAATCCTATAAACCAGTAAACTAATGAACCAACTGAGAAATCCATTATATTTTTCATAATTATATTTCCAGCATTTTTAGCTCTGGTAAATCCAGTTTCCACCATTGCAAATCCAGCTTGCATTAAAAATACGAAAGCAGCAGCAATTAAAACCCACATTGTATCAATTGCATAAGAAAATTCCATTATTTCCACCTCTTAAAATATATTTTTTTGCTGCTTCCCTTACTTTTAAGTTACTCCTCCTCTCTTTTATGTTTCAGCATCAAAAGTATAAATATGCAAATATTGAAACAT
>CAYMUD010000319.1:0-1836 GCA_964393495.1 uncultured Clostridia bacterium
GAATATATCAATACCATATATTGAAACCTAGTAACTAAGACAACATAGTCTGAATTTAATGTACCTTGAATCAAACTAAATCCTGTTGCAACAGGTTCATTTAATCCCCAGCGCTGTAAGAAAAGAAAGGATACAAATGTAGATAAAACTCCTATAATGAAAACTAATATCGTTGTCATCATAGTTAATGCAATAAACTTGCTTAAAAGTATTTTCCACCTAGGAACTGCTCTTGTTAAAAGAACCTTAATAGTTTTTGATGAAAATTCTCCGGAAACTAGATCTGCAGCCAAAATAACAATAAGAAGTGGAATAAACAATAAAATGCCTTGCTCTACAAACTCAACACTGAATTTTGCTGCGCTGGGGGTTATTGGATTAATATCATTCTCTATAAAATAATTTAATTGCTCAATTTCTATTTCTATAGAAGAAATCCCTCCTTCTGGTATATATGGACTATCAAGTCGTTTATCAAGGTCTTTAAGTCGCTGATTTGCTAAACTTTTCCAATCGTAATTCATATCTCCAGATAAGTTTTCAAGTCTTTCAATGTTTTTATCATAGGCATACTTTTCTCCATATGAAAATAAAGTGATAAAAATTAGCAGCAAAAATATTATAAGAATCATTTTTTTCTTTAATAAAAGCTTTATTACTTCATTTTGTATTAATAAAATCATAGTATCACACTTTCTATTCTATATTCTGCTTTTCTGTAACTTCTAGGAACAAATCTTCTAGAGTTTTTTTCTTAGTTCCTACATATTCTAAATCTATACCTGATTCTATAAATTTTTTATTAATTCTTGTAAGTTCTTTCAAGTCTATTAATGCAATGAGCTGTTCTTTATGTATTATTGATCCTACACAGAAAAACTCTTTTAGAAGTTTCTGTCCTTTTTTTAAATCATTTAAAACCCAATATACTTCTCCAGTGGATATCATTTCATCTAAAGGACCATCTCGAATGATTTTACCCTTATTTATTATGGATACTTTATCACACATCATTTGTACTTCACTTATTAAGTGGGATGATATTAATACTGAAATATTTTTTTCTTTAGCTAATCCTTTCACAACTTCACGAAAGTCATGAATACCTTGAGGATCAAGACCGTTTGTAGGTTCGTCGAGAATTAATAATTTAGGTTTATGTATAAGAGCCTGGGCCAATCCTATTCTTTGTTTCATACCCATAGAATATATGGCAACCTTATCATGAATACGATTCTCCATACCTACTAATTCAACTGCATCATCTATGCTTTTCTTTGTTACTCCTTTGGACATAGATCCTAACATTTCAAGATTTTTATATCCGCTCATATAGCTATATAGATTTGGTTCCTCTATAATACATCCTACATTAGACATAGCTTTAACGTAGTCATTTTTTATAGAATATCCACATATTTCAATATAGCCAGAATTTGGCTTGGATAAACCTACAATCATCCTTAATGTTGTGGATTTACCAGAGCCATTAGGACCTAAAAAACCAAGTATTTCTCCTTCATTAATTTCTAAGCTTATACCTTTTATAATCTCTTTTTTCTTTATTTTTTTAGTTAAATTATTAACTTTCAGTATATTTGCACCCATTACAATCACTATTCCTTGCTTATTTAATAAAATGAAATTATAAATTATAATTTTGATTAATTATTCTATATTTTAATTGTACAACTATTGCAGAATAAATTCAAAGATTGCTTTATCAAAAAGACACAATAGGATTTAGAAAAAATTTAATAGTTTTTTTACTTTTTTTAGTGAGAAAAATAAAAAATATTAAATATATAGGCTTAAAATAATGAAAAACTAATACTT
>CAYMUD010000320.1:0-1829 GCA_964393495.1 uncultured Clostridia bacterium
CATGAAAGTGTATTGAAATATGCTGAAAATAAAGATGATAAAATATCAAATAAAATCATAAAATTCATAGAAAAAATAGAAAAGTGGAGAGAAGAAAGCAGGTACAAATCATTAAACAAATTAATATGGGATATTTTAATAGAAACGAAGTATTATTATTTCACAGGAATGCTAGCAAAAGGTGAAATTAGGCAAGGAAATCTTAAACTTTTAGTTGATAAGGCATATAATTTTGAAAAAACTAAAATGAGTGGTCTTGTAAAATTTTTGCAGTATCTTGATAAGGTTAAATCTTCTTCTAAGGATATGGGGAGTGCTAGAATCTTAGGAGAAAATGATAATGTAGTTAGACTGATGAGTATTCATAAAAGTAAAGGATTGGAATTTCCAATAGTAATAATTTCAGGATTGAATAAAAAATTCAACCTAATGAATAGCAGTAAAAGTATAATAATCCATAATATTTGCAGACTTGCCCCTAAGTATTTCAATATTGATAAAAAAATTAAAAAGGAAACTTTACCAAGACTAGCAAGTAAATCATTGCTTAAGAAAGAAGACTTATCAGAAGAGATGAGAGTTCTATATGTTGGAATGACTAGAGCAATAGATAAATTAATTTTAATCGGAATTGTTAAAAATATGGAAAAGAAAAAAGAAAAATGGCAGAATGGAATAGACTACTACAGTCTATATACTTCCTATAGCTATTTAGATTGGATAGGAAGAGTTTTAATTAATCACAAAGACGGAAAATCCTTACAATTTAACCAAGAAGGGTCTATTGAAGATATAGAATTTAATTCGAGATGGAAAGTAAACATACTAGATTACTATGATATTAGTAAGGAAGGTGAAAAAGTATGGAATAGAGAAAAATTATACAAAGATATCTTAGATTTAAAAAATAAAAAAGATTTGGATGTAAAACTAGTTAGAAATTATCTTGAGTGGACCTATCCTTATCATAGAGAAAAAGAGGTACCACCAAAGGTTTCTGTAACAGAACTTAATAAACTCAGAACTAAAGAATATACTGATAGCAGGTATAATATACCTATAATATCAGAACTTCCAACTTTCAGACAAAAAGATACTAATTTTACAGGTAGGGAAATAGGAACTCTTACACATTTTGTAATGCAGGTGATCAAACTTAAGAAAAATATGGATGAAAATCATATAAAAGATGAGATTAGTAGGATGGTTTTAAATAAACAGTTAACAAGGGAAGAAGGAAAAGTAGTAGATTATAAAAAAATTGGATGGTTCTATAATTCAAACATCGGAAAAAGGATGATCTCTTCTAACAGAGTTTATAGAGAAGAGCCTTTTATAGTAAAGAAAAAGCCCCATGAGGTAGACATTCAGTATTCTGGAAATGATGAGAGCATTTTAGTGCAAGGAGTAATTGATTGTTATTTTTATGAAGGAGATGAAATTGTCCTTATAGACTACAAAACCGACAGTTTGTATAACAAAACAAGAAAGGATGTACTAAATATTTATAAAGAGCAAATATTAGAGTATAGGCTAGCTTTAGAGACTTTAACAGAGAAAAAAGTAAAAGAAAGTTATATTTATTTACTATCAGCTAATAATTTCATTAAAGTGCTGTAATTTATAAATTTATAGTTTGAATTATGCCTAAAATAAATGTATAATTAGTTAAAGAATACCTGTGGTGTTCGAGGTCCAAATAATTCAACCGACATTTTGAGTAAGGGAGTTCGGAGTTTTTCTAGGGATGGAAAGCCTGATTGTAGGACTTCAAAACTGGAGAACAGAACACCCACCTGCAAACCAGCGGGCGTGAATTAGAAGGATTA
>CAYMUD010000321.1:0-1825 GCA_964393495.1 uncultured Clostridia bacterium
CCATCTAAGAAAAAAATTGCAGGAGTTTGTCAAGGGGTAGCAGAGTATTTTGATATAGATCCTACTTTAGTAAGAATTTTATGGTTTGTGGTTGCTTGGTTTTATGGATTTGGACTTGGGGTGTATATTTTAATGTGGATCATTCTCCCTGATAAGTCAGAGGTTGCAGAAGTATTGGATGAAGAAGACATGGGAAGAGATAAGGTTAGAGATTTTTACAAAGAAAAAGAAGACAAAAGGGAAGAATAAAATTCTAGTTTAAGAAATTTTTAAAAATGGAATTTGATAGCTTAGTTGTTATTAAGTTCCATTTTTTGAGTTAAAAATGAAAAAAAAACAATAAAATGATATAATATAATAATTCTTAAGATTGGTGATGAAATGAATATAAAAGAAAAATACGTACTTACTATAGATTGTGGAACTCAAAGTATAAGAAGTTTGATTTTTGATAGTAAGGGTAATTTAATAATTAAAATAAAAAAAACTTTCCCAGAATACTATAGAAAAAAAGATACTTGGGTAGAAGCGGATGCGGAGATGTTTTGGAAATATCTTATAGATGTGGTTGAAAAAACAAGAAATGAAAAACCAGAGATATTTAATAAAGTAATGGGAGTATCTGTTACAACACAGAGGGATTCTGTAGTTTTTTTAGATAAAGATTACCAACCTCTCAGGAATGTAATAATGTGGATGGATACAAGAAAAACTGAAAAACCTAAGAAAATGAAGCCTTGGGCTAATATTTTGCTCCGGTTAGTTAGGTTTAAAAGAATAGCAGAAGAATTCAATAAAGAGTGCAAAGCCCACTGGGTAGAAGAAAATGAAAAAGAAGTATGGAAAAAAACTAAAAAAATTGTGCTTTTATCAACTTATCTAAATTATAAGCTTACAGGGAAGTTGAAGGATAGCAAAGCATCAACTATAGGACATATACCTTTTGACTACAAAAATCAAGAATGGTCGGGAAAATATGATATTAAGAAGCAAATATTTCAAATAGATAGAGAAATGCTTCCGGAGCTGGTAAATCCAGGAGAAGAACTAGGATATATAACTTCTGAAGTGGAAGTTCTTACAGGAATTAAAAAAGGATTACCTTTAATAGCTTCAGGTTCGGATAAGGGTTGTGAAACCATAGGTACAGGAACTATTGACCTTACAAGTGGGAGCATATCTTTGGGATCTCAAGCTACTATCCAAACAACTTCTAAGAAATATTTTGAGTTGAGAAGGCTTTTTCCACCCTTTACGGCAGTAAGACCGGGATATTATAATCCGGAAATTAATATATATAGAGGATACTGGATGGTAAAGTGGTTTGAAGAAGAATTTGCTCATGAGGAATTAAAAATTACAAATGGTGACACACAAAAAGCTCTAAATTTATTAAATGGAAAATTAAAAAAAGTCCCACCAGGTTCAGAAGGATTAATACTTCAACCTTTTTGGGGTAAAGAGTTATTAAGACCCGAAGCTAGAGGATCTATAATTGGGTTTTCAGATAAGCATAAAAAAATACACATATACAGGGCTATTATAGAAGGAATAGGATTTGCTCTTTTGGAAGGTATAGAAAGAATAGAGAAAAAATCCAAGGTAAAAATGGAAAGATTGGCTATTTCGGGAGGAGGATCTCAGAGTGATTCAATATGTCAGATATGTGCCGATATTTTTGATAGGGATATATACAGGGTGCAAACATACGAAACTTCTGGATTAGGAGCAGCTATAGCTGTTTTTGTAGGAATAAAATACTACTCAGACTTTGAAGAAGCAATGGAAAACATGATACATTATAAGAAAGTGTTTAAACCTAACA
>CAYMUD010000322.1:0-1820 GCA_964393495.1 uncultured Clostridia bacterium
CTTTAAATTTGCTGTTAAATTTAATTTCGATTTCTCTTCCTTTAGTTCCGTAAAGAAGTTCATCCATAAATTTTTCAGGAGCCTCTTTTATAGGTTTATTGATATCAAAACCATGATGTTCAGCTAAAGTTCTGAATATTTGATAATAGTATCCATCTCTAGTAGTTCCATATGGATCTATAGCTCTTTCCCCTATAGTCAGATCTTTATTAGGTATAACCAAATTTACATCTATATTTTTTTCTACTCCTAATCCATGACAGGTTTCACACATACCAAAAGGATTGTTGAAAGAAAACATTCTTGTTGAAATTTCTCCAATATTAATTCCACAGTCAATACAAGCAAAATGAGTGCTCATAAGTATTTCTTCCCCATCTATAACGTCTATTATAACAAGTCCTTCTGCTAACTCTAAGCAGGTTTCTATTGAGTCCGTAAGTCTTTTTGTTATACCTTCTTTAACTATAATTCTATCTACAACTACCTCTATAGAATGTTTAATATTCTTGTCGAGTACAATTTTATCTTCAATTTCATATTCTACATTATCTACTCTTACTCTAACAAAACCTTCTTTTTTAATTTTTTCTAAAAGTTTTTTGTGGGTTCCTTTTTGTTCTCTAACTACTGGTGCCAAGAGTCGTATCTTTGTTCTTTCTTCTAATTCCATAACTTTATCTACTATTTGATCTAAAGATTGGGAGGTGATTTCCTTTCCACATTCTGGACAGTGAGGAGTTCCCACTCTAGCATATAACAGTCTCATGTAATCATATATTTCAGTTACCGTTCCTACAGTAGATCTTGGATTATTGTTGGTAGTCTTTTGATCTATTGAAATAGCTGGAGATAAGCCCTCTATGTATTCAACATTTGGTTTTTCCATCTGCCCTAAAAATTGTCTCGCATAAGAAGATAAACTCTCTACATATCTTCTTTGACCCTCAGCATATATTGTATCGAAAGCTAGTGAAGATTTCCCCGATCCGCTTATACCTGTAAAAACAATCATCTTATCTCTTGGCAATTCTACACTAATATCTTTTAAGTTATGCTCTTTAGCACCTTTAACATATATATTTTTTCTCATAAATCCTTCCTATTCTATTAAAATCTCTTCTTTAATTTTTTAAGTTCACTTATTTCATCTCTATATTTAGCTGCTTTTTCAAACTCTAATTTAGAAGCTGAAACCATCATCTTTTCATCTAATTGTTTTATTCTTTTATCAATATCTGCCTTAGATGACAGTTGAATTTTTTCTGCTTTATATTCTTCTTCATCTTCTGCAGCTATTGTTGCCTTCATTACATCCTTTACGTTTTTAATTATTGATTTAGGTTTAATATTATTTTTTATATTATATTCTTCTTGAATTTTCCTTCTTCTATTTGTTTCTTCAATTGCTCTAGACATAGATCCAGTCATTCTGTCAGCATACATAATTACTCTACCATCCAAATTCCTTGCTGCTCTACCTATTGTTTGTATTAAAGCAGTTTCAGATCTTAAGAAACCTTCTTTATCTGCATCTAATATAGCAATTAATGATACCTCCGGAAGGTCAAGTCCTTCTCTAAGAAGATTAATTCCTACCAGTACATCGAATTTACCCTTTCTAAGATCTCTGATTATTTCCATTCTTTCCAGAGTGTCGATATCCGAATGTAGATACCTAACCTTTATTCCCATCTCTTTATAGTATGAGGTCAAATCTTCAGACATTTTTTTTGTTAAGGTAGTAATAAGGACTCTCTGATTATTTTCTGTAACCTTTCTTATTTCTTCGGATAAATCATCAATCTGTCCTTTTACAG
>CAYMUD010000323.1:0-1814 GCA_964393495.1 uncultured Clostridia bacterium
TTAAAGAGAAGCATCCAGATATTGGTGCGATTATGCTTGAATGTACAGGTATGCAGCCTTTTGCAAGGGCAATTCAAAGAGAGTTAGACTTACCAATTTTTAGTTGGGGAACGTTATTAGACTATGCTTATTCAGCGGTAGTACACAGAGATTATTACGGTCACATTTAAATAAAAAAAGAGGGAGTTATTTATGAATAATAAAACTTTATTAAGTAAAATTAGAATTATACCAACATTATTTCCATTAATAGTGTTTGGTGTTTTAATAGTATTAGGATTTGCTAATGCAGATGCCTTTGTAGATATATTATGGAGATTTTTTGAATGGTTTATGATAAATGTTGGATGGTTAGTAGATTTAGGATGCTTAGGGTTTGTAATCTTTTTATTAATTCTATGTATTCATCCAGTTGGTAAAATTAAATTTGGAGGACCTAAAGCAAAGCCAACATTTAGTACTTGGAACTGGTGGGCAATCTCATTATGTGCAGGTATTGGTACAGGAATTGTATTCTGGGGTGCTGTAGAACCACTAATGCATACGCTTAGACCTGCAGGTGGAATGAACCTGGAGCCTGGTAGTAATGAGGCTATACTTTGGGCAATGAGAACTTCATTCTTACATTGGACACTAACACCATACTCAATATATGTTGTAGTAGGAGTAGCAGTTGGTTATGCTTACTATAATTTAGGAAAGCCTTATGCAGTTAGTTCTGGTTTGTCACTGTTGAATAATGGAAAAGATTTAAATCAAAGAACAATAGATATAGTAGATGGATTGACATTGTTAGCAATAACAGGAGGAGTAGCTGGTTCACTAGGTTATGGATTGCTTCAAATAGGAAGTGGATTAGAATTTGTTTTTAATATTACACCGGGTCCTATTGTATGGGTTTCGATTGCGGCTGTAATTATTACGGCCTATACGATATCTAGTGCAACTGGATTAGATAAAGGTATTAAATGGTTAAGTGATAAGAATGCATGGATATTTATAGCTTTATTAGCATTTGTTATGATATTAGGTCCAACAGCAAAAATTTTAAACTTAACTACTCAATCTATGGGTTCATTTATTGGTAACTTTATTGAAGGTGCAACCTTTACAGATGCATTTGGAGACGACTTATGGCCTCAGTGGTGGGACATGTATTGGTTTGTAGACTGGTTATCTTTTGGACCTATAGTAGGATTGTTCTTAGTAAGATTATGTTATGGAAGAACAATTAGAGAGTTTATAGTTGTTAATTTACTTTTACCATCATTATTTGGTATGATATGGTTTGGAGCATTTGGTACCTTTGCATTAGATTTACAATTCCAAGGTGTAGAATTATTGGCATTCATGGATGCTAACGGAACAGAAAGTTTAATGCTTAAAATATTTGAATATCTACCTTTGGTTCAAATTATAAGACCACTTATGATAATAACAATTACACTTTCATTTATTACTTTAGCGGATTCAATGACATCTACTGTTTCTCTTATGACAATGAAAAATAATAAGGATATAGATGAAGCGCCTCTTTCTTCTAAGGTATTTTGGGGATTATTAATGGGAGTAACTTCGGTAATCTTTGTGTTAAATGGAGGATTAGAGGGAATAAAGGTAGTTAAAACTATAGCAGGGTTTCCAATACTTGCTTTAGAGCTAGCAATGATGTTTGGATTCATAAGATTTATGAACAAAAATTCTAAGAAAGAAATAGAAGAAATAGAAAATTATAATGGTAGTTTAGAATCAGAAGAACCAGCATAAAGGATTGGATATAGATGAAATTAAATAGTAATTTTTTCAAAGAAAAA
>CAYMUD010000324.1:0-1811 GCA_964393495.1 uncultured Clostridia bacterium
AAGAAGCTGAGAAACTAGGGGTTAAAATAACTCATATTTTAGAAACTCATCTTCATGCAGATTTTCTTTCAGGACATATAGAATTAGCAGAAAAAACCGGTGCAACTATGTATTTTCCAAAATCTGGGGAAGCAAAGTTTGACCATGTATCCTTAGAAGAAGGAGATAAATTCAAAGTTGAAGACATGGAATTTGAAATTATCGAAACACCGGGTCATACTCCTGAACACATAACATATATATTAAGGGATTTATCAAGATCAGAGGATCCTCTTGGAATTTTCTGTGGAGATACTTTATTTGTAGGTGATGTAGGAAGACCTGATTTATTTCCAGATAGAAAAGAGGAACTAGCTAACAAATTATACGATAGCTTATTCAACAAAATATTAAAATTACCGGATTTTGTAGAAGTTTATCCTGCACACGGAGCAGGCTCACTTTGTGGAAAAGCTATGGGAGCAAAATATAGAAGTACCATAGGATATGAAAGAAAACACAATCCTGTGCTTCAGAATAAAAATATAGATAAATTCGTAAAAAGTCTTACAGAAGATATGCCGGAAGTGCCGGATCACTTTGCGAGATGCAGTGCTCTAAATGCACAAGGACCTCTTCCAATTTATAAACTACCTGAATTAAAGAAAATGCAGGCAGGAGAATTTTATGAAAAAGCTATACAGGAAGATATATTTGTATTAGATACAAGGTCTTATTCAGGATTTGGAGGACAGCATGTACCAAAATCATACAATATAGACTTTATAAGTAATTTACCAACCTTTGCAGGATGGGTTTTACCGCAGGATAAGAAAATACTTCTTGTAGCTGAAGATAAACAAAGAGCAAAAGAATCAGCTCTATGGCTATATAGAGTAGGTATAGATAAGGTAATTGGATACATAGATGGAAGTATGAAAAGCTGGTTAACTAAAGGTTACCAAACAAGCAGCGTTCCTCAAGTGCATCCTTCAACAGTTGATAAATATAAGAACAACTCAAATTACATAATAGTAGATAGTAGAGATAAAAAAGCATATGAAGAAAATCATGTAGAAGGATCTGTAAATATTCCTTCACCGGATTTGAGAACTAGATATACTGAATTAGATAAAGACAAAAACATAATTATATACTGTAACTCAGGAGCTAGGTCTAGCTTAGGAGCTAGTATACTTAAATCAAAAGGATTTGAAAACATATGTAATTTAGGGGGAGGAATAAAATCCTACATTGCATATAAAGACAAGTAAATAATGCAACCTACGGCAGTATGCCGTAGGTGTATTTAGAAGAGGAGGAATCATAATGAATGTATTTAGATTAGAAATGTGGTCACCATATGTAGTAGGGATATTAATAGGACTTTTAAACATAGCTACTTTAATAGTATCAGACAAAGCACTAGGTGCATCCACATCTTTCGCAAAAACAAGCGGTATGATACGTAAAATTTTCAATAAAGAAAAAGTTGAAAATAACGAATATTACCTTAAAGTTGCTCCAACAATTGACTGGGGATGGATGTTAGTAATTGGAATAATAATAGGTGCTTTCATTTCAGCCAAGTTATCAGGAGCATTTGAATTGATTATAGTACCAAATATGTGGCAAGCAGAAATATCATCAAGTTTTTTCTTAAGGTTTATTATAGCTATGTTTGGAGGTATAACCTTAGGGATCGGAGCAAGATGGGCTGGAGGTTGTACAAGTGGTCACGGCATAAGTGGTACAGCTCAATTATCAATATTAAGTTGGGTAGCAGCAATCTGTTTCTTTATCGGAGGAATAGCATCAGCCCTCCTAATATA
>CAYMUD010000325.1:0-1796 GCA_964393495.1 uncultured Clostridia bacterium
TACTTTAAATTATGATATGACTTTTCTTGTACTTGTACTGTCGTCGGTATATAATATAAAGGTCGTGGAAAAAGGAGAGGAGAGATGTATAGCCCATCCTTTAAAAAAACACGACTACTGGTACAACTATATTACTAAGTATGCAGGCGATATGAACATTCTCCTTACTTACTTTAATTTCTTAGATGATTGGGAAGATGACAAAAGTTTACTTTCTTTAGCTGAAGCAAAGCTTTATAGGAAAGAATTTCAGAAAGTATCTAAAAAATATCCTCATAAGGTTGACTATATTAGAGAAAAGATTAAAGAACTTTCCAATATAGAAAAAAAAGGGATTATGAACCCCGACATACCGGGAAATACATTTGGGGACATATTAGGAGAAGTATTTGCTTACCAAAAACATGAATATAAAGATAAGCTAAGAGAATTTGGAAAATCTTTAGGTAAATTCATATATATAATGGACGCAGTTATGGATTTTAAAGATGATTTAAAAAAGGAAAGATACAATCCTATGATAGGAACACCGTCAAATATGTACAAGGATATACTAAATATTTTGATGGGGGATTGTATACGAAAATATGAAAATCTAAATATTGAAAAAGATAAAGAACTGATTGAGAATATACTGTATTCTGGAGTTTGGATTAAATACGAAATTAATAGACAAAAGAGCAAAGAGAGGAAGAAGGACAATGAGAGATCCTTATGAAATTTTAGGAGTATCTAGAGATGCCTCAGACGTTGAAATATCAAAGGCATATAGAAAGCTTGCAAAAAAATATCATCCGGATTTAAATAACGGAGATGAAGGTTCGACTAAAAAAATGAGTGA
Organism: uncultured Clostridia bacterium; assembly: GCA_964393495.1. GTDB lineage: Bacteria > Bacillota > Clostridia > Tissierellales > Dethiosulfatibacteraceae > UBA8670. The sequence goes on from CAYMUD010000325.1 coordinate 842, forward strand.
AATAAACAATGCCTACGAGAATATAAAAAATGGAACTCCTTACGGTAAGGGTTATAATACAGGATATAGTAAGGGAAGTAGTTTTGGTGATTTTGAATCTGTAAAAAGATATATAAGCGTAGGACAATATGTACAGGCACTGAATATATTGGGAAATATTTCTGATAAAAATGCCCAGTGGTATTACTATAGTTCTCTTGCTCAGGCTGGAGTTGGTAATAGGATAACTGCCGTAAACCATGCTCAGATGGCGGTAAATATGGATCCGTATAATCAGGAGTACCAAAGAGTATTAGATCTTTTACAAAATAGAGGGAGAACTTATCAACAGAGAAGCCAAAGCTTTGGAGGGTTTCAAGATATAGGGACTATGTGTGTAAGATTTGCACTATTAAATATGTTTTGCTGTTGGTGTTGTTAGAAAATAGAAAGGATTTATAAATGAATAATTTGAAGAATAAGTTTTTAGTATTTATGCAGGGAAGATATGGAGTTGATGATTTATATAGATTCACTACAGGATTTGTATTCTTTTTAATAGTGGTAAATATGTTCATAAATTCCGGAACCTTGAATATGTTGGTATGGGTTGTTTTAATATGGTCATTGTACAGAGTTTTTTCAAAGAATATATATAAAAGAAGATTAGAGAACAAGAAATTCATGGAAAAATTTGGAAATTCTGCAAAATCAAAGTTTATACTTTTAAAAAAGCGGATAAAGAATAGAAAAACTCATAAATATGTAAAATGTAAAAAATGTGGTAAAACTTTAAGATTTCCTAAAAAAAATGTAACAATGATAGTCAGATGTCCAAAGTGCGGAAGTAAATATAAGGTATAAAACAAGAATAAAAAAGGTGGAGATAAAAATATTTCCACCTTTTTTTTCTTTTTTTAGAATGCTGGTACTACTCCACCTTCGTAGTTTTCTTCAATGAAGTTTTTAACTTCAT
>CAYMUD010000326.1:0-1789 GCA_964393495.1 uncultured Clostridia bacterium
TCATAGGACTGATGATACCTCCAAAACCTATAACTGCTGTTAAGAATCCATATATAGAACTGTAATCTAAACTTCCATATACCTTTGTAGTTATAATTGGGTTTGCTATAGTGTAAAAAGCTGTCCCTAATCCTGTGCCAGCTATTACTGCAAATAGGCCTATGTAATTTGTAGCATAAAGCATTCCTAAAGTCCCGATAATCAAAAATCCTACAGCTATACTGGTTGCAGTCCTAAGACCCAATCTGTCAAATAAATGTCCCAATACAATTTTACCTATGGCTAAAGATCCCATAGTTAAGGCTACGATATTTGCTGCGAAGGTTACAGAGTATCCAATATTTGTAAGATGGGGAGATATATTAAGCATAAGTGATATGCCTACTATAGATAAAAGAACAGAGGCTATGGATATCCCCCAAAATCTTGGAGTTTTAATAGCTTTGGATAAGGTAATTCCTGGAAGATCTTCCCTTGAATTTTCGGCTTCTTTTTCTATTTCTTTTGAACTCCCAAGAGGATATTCTCCAATATCTCTAGGTTTAATTTTTAAAACGAAAAATACAATGGGAATAATAAATATAGCCATTGTTACAGCTAAAAATTGATATGCTGATTGCCAGCTGTATTTTACGATTATGAATCCAACAATAGGATTAAAAACTAAACCACCAATGCCGCTACCCATAAAAGATATACCTACAACTAAACCTCTTTTTATATTAAACCAGTTGTTAAGTATTGCTGATAAAGGAAGTACACTTATAAGTATAATTGCAACGGTACTTATCGTATTTAAAACATAAAGCATAATTGTTGAATTTATATAACTATGGAGAAAAAAGCTTACTACAAGTAAAATACTGCATATTTTCATTACATTTATCATTTTGAATCTTTTGAAAATTATTGCAGAGGCTAAAGATATTAGTAGTTGAGTTAAGGATCTTAGAGTAAAGGTGAAATTCATAGTTTTTCTAGATATTTCTAATGCTTCACTAATTGGTTCTATAAATAGGCTCGAGGTGTTAAATACTATTCCCCATCCTAAAGCCATAATCAAAAAAGAAGAGGCTACTATAACCCATCCGTAAAATATTTTGTTTTTCATTAAAACACTTCCTAATTTTCTATTTATTATAGTTTAACAGTTTTATAGTAAAAATATCAACATATATTTTATTTATTGAATATTAAACCTTCTTTCCTATAGACCCCTATCATTGTAAAATCAGTTCAAACATAGTATAATTAGAAAAAAGAAAGAGGATTTTATGGATGTTAATAATTTAAAATATATAGAAAAATTTAATAATGATAAATTGTATAATAGCTATGAGTATTTTGGATCTCACTTAAGCTCAAGAAAAGGTGAAAAAGGTGTTTTGTTTAGAGTATGGGCACCTAATGCTTGGAAAGTATCCCTAGTTGGTACTTTTAATTACTGGAACGATGAGACAGATATTATGGAAAAAATTGAAGGGACAGGGATATGGCAATATTTTTTTCCCAACATCGAAGAAGGGGAAGTATATAAATATAAAATATTTACTGGAAATGGTGAAGTGAATTACAAAGCTGATCCTTATGCATTTTACTCTGAACTTAGACCAGATAATTCTTCAGTAGTAGTAGATATAGATAAGTATAAATGGAAAAATAAGGATTGGAAAAAGAAAAGAAAAAATAAAAGCCTTTTGGATAAACCTATAAATATATACGAAGTTCATGCCGGCTCTTGGAGACAGAAGGATAACGGAGATTATCTAAGTTACAGAGAATTAGCCAA
>CAYMUD010000327.1:0-1782 GCA_964393495.1 uncultured Clostridia bacterium
AAAGATAACCGCGGATATATAACTATGCGGTTTATCTGTTATATTTAACATTTATTAAGCTTGGAGAATAAAAATGACTGATATTAATTATAGTGTAGATATGGTTAAAATTAAGGATTATTATAAACCTAATAGATATCATCTGGGAATATTAGATAATGAAGATGTAATAAATATCATTGCACAAGAATTATTAGGTGTATCAGAATTCTATCAATTAAGAGAAACTAATAGGATTAAAAGTTGGGAAGATAGAAGGATAAATTTATATAGATACAATTATGCGATTAATACAATAGATGGAAATACTATATATATTGGTGCTTTACATAATTCGGAAATAGCTAAAAGAGGTATCACGTCAATTCAAGTAAGATACAATCCTAATAAAATAATATTAGGTTTAGGAGTATATCCTGAATTAGATAATCTCTTTAAAAAGAAAATAATATCAGATAGATTTCAAATAAAGGAAATGGATATTGCTATAGATATAAATAATTATATGGATAATATAGTAGTTACAAAACCTAAAAGTACCAGAGACTTTAAACTCTATGAAAAAAATGGTTCTAAAACTGTATATATTGGTTCACGTGGTAAAGGTCAAATTAAAGTATATGATAAAGCTAAAGAATTGGGTATTAATTACCCGTTAACAAGAGTCGAATTTACTCTACCCTTAGTAGATAATAAAATTAAAAAATCAGATATTAAAGAATTAGATATTTATCAATTATCTAATGTCCAGGTAGATTTTAATAATATTAATAAAGAAATAACTAAAAATAAAACTCTAAATGCAATGACTTATGCGGTATTGAATGGTTATCCTATTGATAACTTGACACGTACTTATAAAGATAAAGTTAAAGATATAATCGATGATTATAATATAAAAATAGAAAAAAATAAAATTGTTAAAACTGGATATAACTACTATAAGAAAATAAATGCTTATATATCTAAAAATGTAATTATAAAAAATAGAAAGTAGATCATAAAATTGTATTCTATTTTATACTACTTTCGGGAGGATTCAATGTGATATTTAAAATAGTAAAGTATTATATAAAAAAAGGTGCTGCACTGTGGTATAAATTATATAAAAAAATAGCTTTAATATGCAACATGATAGAATTTGTAATTAATGATAACGATAAATTGAAAAAAATAAAAAATTATATAATACAAGAACCTATTCCGGAATTAAGAAAACATTCATTTACTATGTTTATACTATTAGGTGTTGTTGTAAATCAGTTTGAAATGTTAGAAGAAATACATCTTAGTTTTAATGATTTGTTATTAGATAGTGGAATTACTTTAAGATTTGTAAATATAATGTTAATTTTGTCTTACTTTCTACTACCTATAATTGTTAATATTCTAATTGATGTGTTATATAAAATATTCAATATTAAAAAACCTGAACCATATTTAAGGAGTGATTAAATTGAAAGATATAGTAATGTTTGTATTCTTATTAATATCTATAACTTGGTTATCTTATTATTGTATTCATCATGACTTTTAAGGAGGGAATGAATGTTTGATAATCCAATAGAATTATATATGGCATATATTTCATTATCTTTAATAATCCCATTTATATTAGGAGAGTTTGAACCGTTATTTCATATTTTAGTTACAATCTTTATATTTATAGTTTTGTTGATTATAGATTTCAGTTTATAAATTAATTATAAGGAGGAATAAATTGATTAATGAAATTGAAATGATAGCGTTAGTAGTACCTTTATTCTTGTTTATAGTATTTGT
>CAYMUD010000328.1:0-1773 GCA_964393495.1 uncultured Clostridia bacterium
CACCAAATTTTTCTTCCAAATCCTTAACTCTTTTTTGATTTTCCAAATCCATTGCGCCTGCTGCAGTTCAGACAAAACATTCTGTTGATGAAAATACTATTTCAATTCCTTCAACAGTATTTACACATTCAGAGATTGCCTGTCCCGGCACTCCGTCTCTGTCGCCAATGATTATGACTTTTTTATTTTCTAATATACTCATTTTCTATTTCTCCTTTTTAAAGATTTTTTTCTATCATTGCTTCTATATTTTCTATATTTGCATCTTCTTTTGTACATTCGTCTAATTTTTCTCCATCTTTATATAATACTATTGCAGGTAATCCCATTACTCTTTGACTAATTGCCAGTCTTCTTGCTTTTGTAGTGTTTAGTTTGCAAAATTTAACCTTGCCTTCGTATTTTTTAGCTAGTTCTTCTACATCTGGCATAAGGGCTTTACATGGTTCGCATCCATCTGACCAGTAATCTACTAGGGTCAAGCCTTCTGTTTTCAATACTTCTTCTTCAAATGTTTTTTTTGTTAGTTCTAACATGTTATTCCTCCTTTTTAATATTCTTTACTCATTATGTGTTTTTCTGCTTGTATTGCTGCTATTGCTCCGTCGGAAGCGGCTGTAATTACTTGTCTTAAAGATTTTTCTCTTATGTCTCCTGCTGCATAAACTCCAGGTACACATGTTTTTAAATTTTGACAGGTTTCTATATATCCTTTGTCGTTTAATTCTATTTCATCTTTGAATATTTCTGTGTTTGGTATGTATCCTACAAATACGAATATTCCAAAGGTTCCGAATTCTTCCGGTGCTTTTATAACCGTCTTTTCTCCGGTTTTTGTGTTTTTTACTACCATTTCTTCTACTATACCGTCGCCTCTTATTTCATCAATTGTACTATCCCATAAAAAGTCTATTTTTTCGTTTTTAAAAGCTTTTTCCTGTATAGATTTTGTTGCTCTTAGTTCATCTCTTCTATGAACTATTGTTACCTTTGAAGCAAATTTTGTTAAAAACAGTGCTTCTTCTACGGCTGTATCTCCTCCACCTACACAGTATATTTCCATATCTGTGAAGAAATCTGCATCACAGGTTGCACAGTAGGATACTCCCTTTCCGGTAAATTCTTTTTCTCCTGGTACGTTGAGTCTTCTAGGGTATGCCCCTGTTGCTATTATTACAGATTTTGCTGAAATTTCTCTTCCGTCTTTTATATACAGCTTCTTAATCTTTCCCTTTAAATCTACTTTTTCTACAGTTCCTTTTTCTATTTTTGCTCCGAATTCCTGACATTGTTCTACCATTCTTGCTATTAGACTTGGTCCTGTAGCTTCTCTTATGGACCCAGGATAGTTTGCTACGTCGCTTGTAGTTACTATCTGTCCTCCGTTTTTTTCTCTTTCTAGTATCAGTACATCCATCTTTGATCTGGCTCCGTAAAGTCCTGCCGACAGTCCTGCCGGTCCTGCACCGATAATTACTAAATCATATATCTTGCTCATTATTATACTACCTCTCTAAATAATTTATACTATTTTTTCATTTAAATTTTCTTTTTGTTCTGCAATATAGGCCGCATCTCCCTTAAGTGCTTTAACCAGTGAGACCATTGCAAATATCATTACAAAGGCAAATGGGAATGCTGCAACTATAGAACCAGTTTGTAAAGCATCTAATCCGCCTGCAATTAATAATCCTGCTGCTAATCCTGCCATTAATATCCCCCAAATTATTTTTTTAGGAGTACCTGGATCTAAATTTCCGTGCTCTGAAAACA
>CAYMUD010000329.1:0-1768 GCA_964393495.1 uncultured Clostridia bacterium
AAAATGAAAAAAATAATTAGTTTAATACTTGTAATATGCTTATTGCTAGCAACTACATCCGCTTATGCATTAAATGATAAAAATATTAATAATGAGGTTAATGATGGAAAAAAAATAGTTAAGAATACTATCACAACTGAAGAGTACACAAGTGTTCTTCAAAATACTAAGTTAGCTAAAGATATTAAAAAAATACGTAGTAAGCTTATTAATGAAAATAATTTAAAATCATCTACTAAAATGTCAAGTTTTTATAAAAAAGTTAAAGGACTCACAAAAGAAGAAGAAGAAAAATATATCAATTTGGAAAAATGTATAATAGATGGTGAAGAATTTGTTAGATTTCCTTCTACTATGGTAACTTCTTTTTCCCAGGGTGATGTCAAGATTGATATTGAAGAGGTAACGGGATTTAGTGAACCAGTAGTTGACCAAACTCCAACTAAAAATTTGGATGAATTAGTTGCTTATTCTTTAACAACTATTCTTTCTTTTACTCATCCAGCAGTAGCATTAGCGTGTGCTGTAATAGGTATTCCGGTACCAAATAATATTGATGATCTTGCTTATTATACGAATTGCATAATTACTAATAAGCATGGTTTTGTACTTTGGGAAAAACATGTTAAAGTATATGAGAACAATGATTGGACTACTTATATTATTGCTCAGAAGAGGCAGACTAATTTGATTGTTGATGTTGCATGGTTTGAAGGCACAGATAACAATAGTGGGTCGATAGTTTATAATCACATTAGAGATGAGTATGCTAAAAATTATGGTCATGATAGCATCTTAAAAGATGCGGCTCTTTTCAGATCTATAAATGGACCGTACAATGTAGAAATTCTATCATACTGGTCTGGTGATGAGATTATATTTACTCATAATTTACCACAGTAGTGGCTATATGAAAAAAACAACTTTAATTATAATGATAATTGTAACATTTTCTTGTTCTTTATATTTTTTAGTTCCGGTAACCAACATTAAAAATGTTGGTTACATTTTAAAAACTCAAAAGGAATCTGCTAATTTCATCACGGGTAAAACAGATTTTGAAATTAAAGTTAATAGAAATATCCTTGAAGATAATGACGTAAGTGTCAAGCTGAACTTTAACAATCAGTTGTATCATTTACGGAACAGTCGTTATAATAATGTAATCCTCAAATACAAGTATAAGGATAGACCATATCCAATAAGTAATCATTTTATTGATGAAAATGGGTATAGTATTGTTACAATATGGGGATATCTCTCTAAAGATTTAGAAAATATGGTTCTTTATGTAGAATATAATAATGAGGAATGTACATTATATATACCTGCAGTTGATGAAAAAGATATTAAAGAAATACAAAGAAAAATTTTTATTGAAGTAGATTAATGTAAAATAATTGTATATATTAGCAATTGAATTTTGATCTTTTGGATAATCAGCTTGCTTTATAAATACAACAATATATTTCAAGTTAGAATAACTTTATTTTACAATAAATTCGAAAAAAGAAGGCAAATAAATAAAAAACTGTCGTTCACGGTCTCTAACCATACAACTCACGGTGTGAAACCGCACAGAGTGATTTTTTATGCTATAGTGATGCTACCGGAAGAAATAAAATTTGGAGGTGTCGCTTATGAACAAGATTACTTTAGGTATGAGCCGTATAGTATCATGTTTAGCTTTGATGATTACAGTGATGAATGTAAATTCAGCTTGTTTTTTCCTGATGCATCAGCCTGAATTACCAAAGGGTTCAGATAG
>CAYMUD010000330.1:0-1765 GCA_964393495.1 uncultured Clostridia bacterium
TATCAATTTAATCACCTTCATTTTTATTTATTTTTTATTATAGATTAAATTTGATCTTATGTAAATAAAAGTTTGTGATTTTTTTATTAATATTTAAAAAGTAGGTAGATAGATGAAAAAGAAATTTTCCATAGTTATACCTGTATATAATAGTGAAGACTCTCTAGAGCAGGTATATAAAAAAACGAAAAAAGAACTGATAGATTTAAATAAATATTATGAATTTATTTTTATAGACGACAATAGCACTGACAACAGTTTTAATGTGATTAAAAAAATTTGTGAAAAAGATAGCAATGTGATTGGTATAAAACTAAATAATAACTATGGTCAGCAAAATGCTGTGTTTTGTGGATTAGAGCATTCTTCGGGAGATTTTATCCTAAATATGGATGATGATCTTCAGCACAATCCTCTTTATATTAAAAAAATGTACAAAGAACTAGAAAAAGGATATGATATAGTTTATGCAGTCACAAAAGTTAAATATCATAAATCATATAGAAATCTAGGTTCAAAACTTACGGATAAATTGTTTAATTTTTTGTTAAATAAACCAAAAGATAAACGAGTAAGCAGCTATAGAATTATGAAAAAAGATTTGAAGAAAATAATTTTAAATGAAAAAAAAGCTTATAACTATATCTCCGCTAGTATACTTAAAAATACTAAAAACATTGGAAATCTATACTATCAACATTCGAGTCGGAAATATGGTAGTTCAAATTATACATTCTTAAAACAGCTAAAAATCTTTTTAAGAATATACTTTTATTACTCAGATAATAAGTTCTTTAAACCTTTTTTAAGTAAATCAGAACCATACTCAATAGAAACAATAATTAACTATCGAAAGGAATATTAATTATGATTTTTTTAGTATTAGGAGCCGGAAGTTGCCAGCTTAATTTAATAAAATATTTAAAAAATAATGAACACGAAGTTATAGTAACGGATTATTTGAAAAATTCAATTGGTAAGAAATATGCTGATAAATCAGAGATGGTAAGTACCTTCGACCTAGAAGGAATAGTAAAAATCGCAAGAAAACATAAGGTTGATACTATACTTACTGCAGGTACAGATCAACCTGTATATTATGCATCTAAAGCATGTGAAATTCTAAATCTTCCAAATTATATTAGTTCGAATTTAGCTCTATTAGTAACAGATAAAAAAAGAATGAAAAATATATTTGAAAAAAATAATATTCCTACAGTTAAATATATTTTTATTAAAAGAAATGATGATATCGATTTAATAGATAATGATTTATTTCCTGGAGTAGTTAAACCTTTGGATAGCCAAGGTCAACGTGGAGTTCTTTATATAAAAGATAAAAATGATCTGAAAAACAAAATAAATATACCTTTTAGTTTTACTAAGAAACCGGAAATTCTCTTAGAGAAATACTATGAAAATGATGAAATAACAGTCTCAGGTTGGGTAATAGAAAACAATACCAAAATACTTTCAATAAGCGATAGAGTTACATATAATAATTTTCCTCATATTGGCATATGTATATCCCACAACTATCCATCAAAACATTACAAACAGTATTCTAAAAAAATCATAAAAATCACTAAGGATATTGTGGAGGCTTTCAAAATTAAAAAAGGACCTATTTATTTTCAAATGCTAATCGGTAGTGAAGGTATAAAAGTTAATGAAATAGCTTGCCGAATAGGTGGAGCATTTGAAGATGTGTATATTCCTTATGTAAGCGGTGTAAATATGAGTGATTTATTATTAAGGGACTCAT